>CBDVDV010000062.1:0-17767 GCA_965372835.1 uncultured bacterium
CCCCCCCCCCTCCGCCCCCCCCCCGCCCCCCTGGATATGGGAGGATACCGACCCCGACGAGTACTGCACCGCCAAGGACCTGCTCGATGACACGGAGATCGACCTCCCCGAACTGCTCTGTCTGATGGTCTCCACTAACTTCGTTCGTATGGACGACAGTGGTGACCCTGTCGGGGTCTTCCGCGTGACCGACCACTCGAAAGATGACCAGGTGCGCACCTACTACGCCAAGGAGAACAACAGCAGCCCGTACGCCGACCTCCCCGGCTCCCGTGTCGGCGACCTGGACCGCGACGAGAACCCCGAGGTCCTGGACGCCTTTGGCAATCCCATCGTTTTCAGCGTGGGCTTGAGGAATGAGGGGGCGGCCGAACTGTGCTCCATGGGCCCGGACGGAAGGCTGGACTTCGTTGACCTGGATGGCAATGGCCGCTGGGACAGCGGCTCCGAGCCGGCCAACGACGGCGAGGACAACGACGGTGACGGCCTGATCGACGAGAAGGACGACGAAATCAACAATATACCGGAACTCGTTGACGATATAATCACTTGGGAATAGTGCCCGCCCGTCCGCGGGCCGGGCTGGTCGCGACCTTCGGGCGAGGAGCCTGCTGACCGCCTGCTGTGGTGTCTGGGACGAAGAAGGAGTTTTCCTGATGATCCGTTTGCGACGCAACCGAGTCGGCTTCACCCTCATCGAACTCCTGGTGGTCATCGCCATCATCGGGGTGCTGGTGGTACTGTTGCTGCCGGCCATCAGCAGGATTCGCCGCACCGCTCGTGAAGGCGCCACCGCCGCCCAGCTCGCCACGTTAAAGACCGCCTTGCAGGTCTTCCACGCTGAATGGGGGGAACTTCCTGATCCTGACCGCGAGGACGGGGTCGCCCTTCTGGCCCACTCAGACTTTCTCGATGCTGCGTACCGAGGCAGCCCTGACGCCAGCGAGTTGGACCCTACCCCTTCCGGCGCCGAGTGGGAGGAGGTCCGGGAGGATTACACTGACCCCGGCTGGGACTGGGGCGGCGGTAACTGCGAGGCCACTGATACGCTGGACGACGGGTGGCTGGATCCTGCTGAACTTCTTTACCTCCTGGTCTCGGTGAAGTTCCTGCCGGTGGATGACAGTTCCCCACCAGAGGCGGTGCCTGCCTTCTGCTACGATGCCGACGGCGATGGCGATGATGGCGACGACGAGGTCGTCCTGTATCCGCCCATGGCCAACTCGTCCCCCTACGTGGAACTGAAGGCCAGCCAGATTGGTGACCTGGATGGGGACGGCTACCCGGAGATCCTTGACGCCTTCGGCAACCCTATCCTGTACAGCTTCGACGAGCGGAACTCAGGAGGGGCGGAGGTGTGGTCGACGGGCGCCGACGCAATGCAGGACCCGCTCAACGACGGCGTCGATGACGACAACGGTTCCAACGGCATCAGCGACGACGACGGCGACCAGGACGGCCTGGTTGACGAGCGGGAAGACAGTGTCGATCACGTGCCCGAACTCGTCGATGATATCACGAGCTGGTAACCTTCCGCCGAGGTAGCAGAGAATGCACGCGCGTCGAAGCAGGTCGCAGTGGGCCTTCACCCTCATCGAACTGATGGTGGTGATGGCCATTATCGCCCTGCTCGTGGTCGTCCTGGTCGTGGGGTTTGGTGGGGTGGGAGAGACCGCTAAGGTAAAGAAGACCGGAGCCCTCATCCTCCAGGTCGTTGTGGCCTGCGAGCGTTTCTCGAACGCCCACGGCTTTTATCCTCCGGATGCTCCGGGCGCCTCAGATAATCCCTCGTTGTGGTCCTCGGGTGATCCTCCGCCCTGGGATGACGACGAGCGGTGCATCTATGTGGCCGACGCAGGGGTGGACTCCGACGAGTTGTACATCGGTCTCCTTGAGTACCTGGGCTTGGCCAACCCCAGTGGTACGGTGGCGTCCGGGGAGGCCCTGACCTTCTGCCTGCTCTTGGACAAGAGGGGGGGACCTTTCACCACCGTGGACCAGGAGCAGTTGGCCAACTCGGATGACGACACCTATCAGCCCTACCTGGATGAGGACAATGACGGCCAGCGCCTGATCGGCGGCGGCGAGGACTTGGGCAGGGAGAAGGGGCTGTTTGAGATAGTGGACGCCTGGGGAACGCCGTTCCGCTACCGCTCACCCGCAGGCCGGAACCAGGGGCTCCTGCTCCAGTTGAGGAACCCCGTGGCGGTGGAAATATACTCCGCAGGCTCCAACGGCGTCTTCGGCGAAGACGACAATGAGGACAACGACGGCGATGGTGACACCGACGAGCCCGGTGAACTGGACACCGACGACATCGCCAACTGGCGGGGCATAAGTGAGTAAGTCCGGGAGAACACAAGGGACAGCGCGGATGCGGTCACGGCGAGGCTTCACCCTGACCGAACTGCTGGTCGTGCTGGCCATCATCGTCTTGTTGGTGGCCGTGAGCGTGCCAGCCTTCATCAGCGCCCACAAGGTGGGTCGGCTCGCGGCCGCTGTGCGCATGGTGCAGGCAGGGCTGATGGGCGCCCGCAACCGGGCCGTGTCCTACAACGCCATATATTCGGTGGAGTTCGGACGGATTGAGCTGGTGGTGCAGGCCTCACCGGACATGGACTTAGTGGCGTCCTTCGACGATACGGATAACGATAACGTTGTCGACGACTTCACGCTGCTGTCCGATGCTGAAATCCTGGAGGCCGGTCGGCAGGGATGCTTTGTGGCCGTTCAGGCGGAGGGGTCTCCCTACGCGGGAGCCGCGCCCGCGCCCGACGATTATCTCGTCCGGGAGGTGTTGGTACTCCCCAAGGGTATTGCCTTCGCCTACAACGCCCAGCCGGGCGACCCCGGTACTCCGACGTGGACGGCCATGCCGGGCTGGGAGGACGATGACGACGACCAGGAGGGAGAGCACTTCGACAATCAGCCCGCCTTCTGGAGTACGTCGAGTAGCGGTGTGCCCGATATCGCCTTCGTGCCCGATGGCTCCTGCGCCGACGCCCTGGGACAGACCACCGTCGTCCTGTACGACACCACCGAGGAGCCTGATGCCGAAGGCAATGTGACCGTCAAGGTCATCACCGTCGTCAAGTACACGGGCGAAATCCTCATCGGAACCTGCAAAGCGCGGCTCAGCGACCTCACTGACTGATTCGCGCGTCTCCCGTTCGTCCCTCTGGCTCAGCAAATCCCCCTTCCGTCTGCGGCTTCGGTCGTGTAAGTTTATGTGAAAGGGTGCTCATCGGAGCCGGCTTCTCCGGTCCGTGTCCCGACGGGGTCGGGAGCACTGGCGCCTGCCTGGGCGGGCGTGAGAGTCGAGAGATAAGGGCGATGGCTGGCAAGAAACGTGTATACAAAGGTCGTGTTTTCGAAGTCTGGTCCGAGCCGGTGTCGCTGCCATCGGGTCCGCGGGCCGGACGGGATGTGGTCCGCCATCCGGGTTCGGTGGCTGTGCTGCCTGTGGATGAGCGGGGACGGGTCATGCTGCTCCGCCAGTTTCGCCACGCCATCGGAGGCGTGATCTGGGAAATACCTGCCGGCACGCTGGAGCCGGGGGAGCGCCCGCTCCTCTGCGCTCGTCGGGAACTCCTCGAAGAAACGGGCTACCGGGCTCGCCGATGGAAGAAACTTACCACCATCTACGCCTCGCCGGGCATCCTCGATGAGCGCCTCCACCTCTATGCGGCCTGGGACCTTACCCGCGGCACCCCCCGGCCGCAGGCGGACGAGGACATCGTCTGTCGATGGGTCTCAATGGAGCGGGCCCTGTCGATGGTGCATTCAGGTCGCCTCGCGGACTCGAAAAGCATCTGTGCAGTGTTGTACGTGACCCGGTTCGGGCTGCCCGCAGCGCCCTTTGAGACCGGCCCGGGCGCGACGGGGAAGAAGCGGTGAGCCCTCACTACCAGCCATACAGCCGGGGTCCCGGTGTGCCCTTCGGCTTCCACGTCACCTGGACGCGGACGGTGAAGTGGCTGATGGGCACCTGCACGGGCGTCTTGGTCTTGCAGTTGCTGCTCCACCGCGAGGGACTGGACTGGTTGTCCGCCCCTTTCGTGATGACCCCGGGGCAGGTGTTCGCCTTTCCACCCCGGCTCTGGCAACTGGTCACCTACATGTTCCTCCACGCTGGGGTCGGGCACTTCTTTTGGAACATGGTGCCGCTCTTCTTCTTCGCCGGCGATGTGGAGCGGGAACTCGGGACCAAACGATTTCTCCGGCTCTATTTCGCCTGCGGTGTGTCCGGGGCCCTCTTGTCTTGCCTGGTCAGGCCTGGGGACTCACTGGTCGGGGCCTCGGCCGGTGTCTTGGGCATCCTCGTGGCCTTCGCTATTCTTTACCCGCATGCCATCGTCTACCTGATCGTGCTCCCGATTCGGGCGAGGTACGTGGCCATCGGCATTGCCATTCTGACGGTGCTCTGGGCGATGGCGCAGGACCCGGAGGACCGGGTCTCCCACTGGGGTCATCTGGGCGGGATGGCCTACGCCTTCGTTACCCTGTGGGTGCTTCCCCGGATGGGTTGGCGGGTGGGTCTGCCGAGGTGGCTGTCGGTGTCGCGCTGGCGCGACCGCCGGCGTGAAGGTCAGAGGCTCCGCCAGGCCCGCCGACAGGCCGCAGTCCAGGAAGAACTGGACCGTATCCTGGCCAAGGTCCATCAACAGGGCCTGGGCAGCCTCACCGAGTCCGAACGTCGCTTCCTCAAAAGAGTTTCCAAGCGCTACCGGGACGGTTGAGCGATCGCCCTTGACCGGCCACTGGCTCAGTGCATGTCCTTGCCGAAGCCGTACTGGCCGATGGCCTCCCCGACGGCCCGGTAGACGCCACGGACGCCCACGAAGAGGTCGAACCTGTCCGGGTCGAAGTGCCCCTCTTCGGTGAGCACGTCCGCGCTCACCTGGACGGCCACGATCTCGCCGAAGAAGAAGTCGTGGCTGCCCAGTTCGGCCACCTGGGTCACTCGGCATTCCAGGTTGATGGGGCACTCGGCCACCAGCGGACAGGCTACCTCCCGACCGGGGACGGGCGTCAGACCCGTGACCTGGAACTTGTCCACCTCCCGGCCGGAAACACTCCCACAGTAATCCACCGCCCGCGCCAGTTCGGCCGTGGGGATGTTGACCACAAACTCGCGGGCTTCCTGGAGTAGGGCGTAGGAGTAGCGGACCGGGGTGACGGCGATGCCCAGGCTCGGGGGCCTGGCGCAGGTGGGGGCCACGGCTCCGATGGTGATCAGGTTGGCTCGGTCGTGAGTTGGGTCAGCCACGCTCACCAGCACCACAGGCCAGGGCATAAAGAAGCCGAGGCTGGGCTCGAAGGTCACCTTGGTCATGGCTGGTAGTCTCCTTTCGTGCGGTTCAAGAAACACGTTGACTTGCGGCGCAGCAGTGGATTATATGGGCCAAGCGGGAGGGTGGCAACCGGGAGCGCGGGCCGTCGCTTCGGCGACGGGGTAATTCACGCTTGTTCGAGGAGGGCGGTGCTGGTGATTTCCGTGGGAGTGAACGGGGCCGCTGGACGCATGGGGCGTCGTCTCATCGCCCTGGTGGGCGAGGCCGATGACCTGGAACTGCTCTGTGCGGTCGAACACGCCGGGAACCCGGCTCTGGGAGAGGATGCGGGCGAGCAAGCGGGGGTGGGGACGTCTGGCGTTGCCATTGCCGAGGACTTCAGCCCGGACCTGGACGTGCTCATCGATTTCAGCAGTCCTGAAGGAACGTCGGCGGCGCTGCGGTTTTGTCTGCTCCACAAGAAGCCCATCGTCATCGGCACGACCGGGTTCAGCGACGAACAGCGCGCCGAGATCGACTCGGCGGCGCACCAAATCCCCTGCTTGGCGTCGCCCAATATGAGTGTCGGTGTGAACCTGCTCTTTCGCCTGACCGCCGAGGTGACCCGGGCTCTGGGACCGGAGTACGACGTGGAGATCGTGGAGACACATCACCGCTTCAAGAAAGACGCGCCGAGCGGCACCGCGCTCCGCCTGGCCGAAGGCGTTGCCGAGGCCCGCCGCCAGGTGCTGTCCGAGGTGGCCGTGTTCGGCCGTCACGGGCGCCCGGGCGAGCGCGGTCAGGGCGAGATCGGCATTCACGCGGTGCGCGCAGGCGACGTGGTAGGCGAGCACCTTGTCATCTTCAGCAGCCTGGGCGAACGGGTGGAACTGGTGCACCGGGCCCACACCCGGGACTGCTTTGCCCGTGGGGCCCTGGTTGCGGCCCACTACCTGGTAGGTCGGCCGGCGGGCGCCTACACGATGGCTGACGTGTTGGAGCGGGTCGGGTCACTCAGGCGGCAAGGACGAAGCGGTGGTCCGAAAAAAGACATCAGCTGATCGTCGGGCCTCGCCGGTGACGGCCGCCCGCTCGGCGGGCGCGGGTCTGGCCAGCGTCCACCTGCAGGCGGTTCTGGAGGTCTCCCGGGCACTCATGCGGGAGCACAACCTGGCTGACCTGCTTCGGCTTATTGCCGAAGAAACCAGTCGGGTGATGGCGGCGGAGCGAAGCAGCATCTACCTGGTGGATGCCGACCGAGGTCAGCTCTACACCCTGGTGGCCCAGGAGTTGGAGATCCGAGAGATCCGGATGCCCATCGGTCGGGGTCTGAGTGGTCACGTGGCCCAGACCGGTGAGATCCTGAACATAACCGATGCTTACCAGGACCCCCGTTTCGATCCAGCCTGGGACCTGCGCACGGGTTTCCGGACCCGGACGGTGCTCAGCGCGCCGCTGCTGGCGCAGACGGGTGAGATCATCGGTGTGCTCCAGGTTCTCAATAAGCACGACGGCCGATTCACCGCCTACGACGAAAGGCTGCTGGGGGCGTTCGCGGCCGAGGCCGCCGCCGCCGTCGAGAACGCTCAACTCCATGAGGAGAACCGGAAGCAGTTCGAGAGCTTCATCGAGACCCTGGCCGCCACCATCGATGCCAAGAGTCCCTTCACCGCCGGGCACTCGAAGCGGGTGGCCCTTTACTCCACCCGCCTGGCCCGGGCCGTGGGGCTGAGCGTGAAACTGGTGGATAAGGTCCGCTACGCCGGACTCATGCACGACATCGGCAAGATCAGCGTCCCGGACGCGGTACTCAACAAGCGAGCCCGGCTCAGCAACCAGGAGTATGATCGGATGAAGGGTCACGCCGAGCAGACCTACGAGATCCTGAGGAAGATCCATTTTGCCCGTCACCTGCGGGACATCCCGGCCGTGGCCGCCAGCCACCACGAACGGCTGGACGGGCAGGGCTATCCCGCTGGCGCCGACCTCTTCCGCCTTCCCCTGCTGGCTCGCATCCTGGCCATCGCCGACGTATACGATGCCGTGACCAGTTTCGACCGTCCCTACCGAAAGGCCCTGAGCCCAAAGGGCGCGCTCAAACTCCTCAAGAGGGAGCGCGGGTGCGCGTTCGATCCTCAACTGGTGGACCTTTTTATCAGCCAGCGGCTCTACGTCCTGCCCGAAAACTGAGGTTCACTTTTCACCGGCGATGAAGATGCCGGCCCAGTCCTCCGGCGGAGGGTGGACGAGGAACTCCCGGCAGCGCTCACGCAGGACCGCCGAGGGGCCGTCCTCGGGGCGGAGGTCGAGCACCTTCTGAAAGCACCCGGCGGCCTCCTCCCAGCGGCGTTGCCGGTAGAGGCGAAGTCCCTCGGGGAAGGTTTTCAGCACCGGTTTCCAGGAGTCGTCCAGTTCCCCGGCCTTGGCCAGCAGTTCGTAGATGCGCACCGGTTCGGCCCGGCCCTTGACCCGGATAAGGTCCAGTTCGCGGGCGTGAATGGCAGCGCCGGCGGCCCGCCAGGTGCTCTCACTGATGAGGATGCCGGTGCCGTAGAACTTGTTTGCCCCCTCCAGTCGGCTGGCCACGTTGGCGTAGTCACCCATGACGGTGTAGTCGAACCGCATCTCCGAGCCCATGTTGCCCACCCGAACCGGTCCGCTGGCTAAGCCGATACGGGCGTGGAGGATGGGCCGGCCCTCTCGGCGGAACTGCTCCCGCAGTTCCGCCAGGCGGGCCTGGTTCTCCAGGGCGGCGAAACAGCCCCGACGCGCGTGGTCGGGATGCTGCACGGGAGCCCCGAAGAAACTCATAATCAGGTCGCCCTCGTACTTGTCCAGGCAGCCGCCGTGCGCCTGGATGATGTTGGTCATGGGGGTAAGGTAGTCGTTGAGCAGTTGGGTCAGTTCCTCCGGAGGCAGACCTTCGGCGATGGAGGTGAAGTCGGCCAGGTCGCTGAAGAAGACGGTCACCTCCTGTATTCGTCCGCGCAGCCCCAAGAGGTCGGGCTGTTCCAGTACCTCGGTCACCACATCCGGGCTCAGGTAGTGCTGGAAGACGTTCCGGATCCAGCGCTTTTGCCGTTCTTCGGTCAACTGCCGATAGGCGGTGACCAGACTGAAGGCGAGCAGCGGTGTCACCGCCGGTCCCACCGTGTCCAGCCACACTCCCCACCTCGTGAAACACCAGTAGGAGAATCCCACGTAGGCCGCGACCACACCCAACGTCAGGGCTCCAGACTTGCCGGCCTGGAGCGAAGCGCTGAATAGGCCGGCCACGAGACCACAGAGGAGGATGGCGGCCACGGCCACGACTGTTGACGCCCGCCTCAGGAAGCAGCCCTCCAGGACCATGTTGAGCAGGTGGCTGTAGGCGCATGCTCCCGGCAGGTGGGTGTGGAAGGGGACGGGGTGGAAGTCGGTGCCCGCGGTGAAGGTGGTACCGACGATGCAAGTGGAGCCGCTGATGATGGGTGTAAGGTGGTCGAGGAGTTCCCCGCGTCGGAACTCGCGGCGCCGGAGGAGTCGGAGGTCCTGGTGGAGGGGTCTGAGGGCTTCTTCAAGGTCGGTCCGCTCGGCTTCGTCCGTGGCGGCCTGGATGCGGGCCTGGGCGTTGGTCACCTGACGGGCGAGAAACTCGCGGAGACCGCGACGAACCTGTGCCAGTTCAGCCCGGACCTTCTCGGCCTGGGCGTCGTCCTCACCAGTCTCCTCGACCTCCTTCAGTTGAGCCAGCAGTCGGGCCTGTCGGCCGCCCGTGTAGTCGTCCAGGGCCAGGTAGGTGCGCTCCAGCACGTCGTTGATGTCCCACAGTTCCAGAACGGTGGCGGCGGAAACGTGTGGGAACGTGTCAGAGTACGGCTTCTTGTTCCGAATGGCCCGGGGAGCGAGGGCCCAGTTGATGAGGGCCGCGCCTCGCCCGTCCACGGGGATGGAGACCTTACGCGGACGCTGCTCACCAGGGACCCGGGCAGCCGGGAAGGTGACCGATACGCCCGGTTCCATCAGGACGCTCTCCAGGGGAACCTCGAGCAGATCCGAGAGCAGGACCAGGGAAAGGTGGGGAAGCAGGTGCCCACGAAACTGCCAGAAGAGGTACGCCCGGCGGACCTTGCCGTCCAAATCTGGGAGCGCATTGACCACCCCCTGGCCAGCCGCCGCTTCAGCCAACACGCTCACCGGCGGCATCGCGCGGGTGCGTCTGGGCACCTCGCCGGCCCCTTGCTCAGGCATCCGGGTTCGCGACTGGCCGAGAAGCAGGCGCAGCCCACGGGCCCGGTCGTAGGCCCGATCGACCATCCGCTCCAGGGCAGCAGAGCTCGAGGAGGAGTCGAGCAGGCGGTTCCGCAGTTCCTCCACCGGGGCCTGGTCGTCAGTGGCCAGCAGAGATTCCGCCTCAAGGAGGGCGGCCTGCTCGCGCAGGTGGTTGATGTAGAGGCGCTGAGAATCCCGCTCCCGGGACAAGTCGAGGGTGCGGACCAGGTCGGCGCGGGTCATCGTGAAGTCGCGGCGAAGCAGTTCGACAGCCTGCTCCACCACAGCCGTGGGCAGAGGCTCCCGCTCGGGTGGTAGGAGGGAGTAGGCCAGGTAGACATTGTCTCCCCGACGCAGGGCCTGGGCGAAAACCGCATCGGGGTCCTCGACTGCGGCGGCGAGGTCGCTGCGGAGGTCCTGGGTGGTTCCGGAGAAGAGATCAGCTATCTGGTTGAGCACACCCTCAAACTCTTCGGGGGAAACCGTCGGGTCCCCACGGGTGCGCACCTGGCGGAGCAAGTCGTCGATGCCCGCGCGCAGGCTTTGGGCCTGCTGCTGGAGCGGGTCAAGCAGTCGGTCGGTGAGGGTCCTCTCCCCCAGACGGGGCACGGTTGGCTCGGGAAACTCGATGTCGAAAGCGACCGTCCGCGCCTCTAACTGTCCCAGCGTTTCGACCAGGTGGGCGTGGTGGGTGCGCGACCAGTCCTGCCAGCGGCCCACCTGTTCGATGGTCTGGTCGTCGATGTCGATGTGCACCAGATCGGTGCGAGCCGGGGGCTGGGGACGGTGCTGGATAAAGGCGTCGAAGGCACGCAGTTCCAGATGCTCGTAGGCGGACAAGCCGGCCAGTTTAACCCAGACCACCAGAAGCGTGGCAAGCAAGCCCAGCCCGAACCCGGTCAGGCGGATCCGGTGCTTCCGGGCCACGGTAAGCAGGCCGCTAAACAGCGTGCTACCCCCTTTTCTGAGGCCGGGTCCCCGTCGCTCATTTTCCGATTCACCCCCATTGTAGTTGCCGGGAGACGGGGAGCAAGGTCGAGCCCGTCAGGGAGAAGGGAACCGGCGGCGATGGGCAAGGACAAAGGGAGAAGCCCCCGGCCGCCCGTCAGGTCGGTCAGGGACAGTATCCGTTTCGCATCTGACAGAAGCCCCAGACAATTCGCGAGGCCCAATCAGTATTCCGGCTCGCCGTTCCGGGGTTCGTCGGGCACGTCGGGCACGTCGGGCGTATCGGGCGTATCGGGCGCGTCGGGCGTATCGGGCGTGTCGGGCGTGATTGAGGTGAGGGATTCCTGATGAAGCATGCGCCCCACTTCCGGGTGGCCGGCCTCGCGGATGAATCCGACCTTGGCGTGTTCAAGGTGGCTGGGGTCGCTGCTGGCGGAGGTGCTCTCGTCGTCCGTCTGCCCGTAGTTGTGACTGCGGGAAGACTGGCCCATCTTCTTCGCGTCAACCACCTGGATGAGGTCCTGGGAGCGGGTGAAGCCGCCAGGGGGAATACTGCGAGTGACGCCGGCCGGACTGAAGAACTTGGTCATGTCCAGCAGCCCTTCTTTGCCCATGAGCACCTCGGTGCCCCGTTCGCTGTGGGTGATGTCGGCGATCTCGGTGCCCCGGATGCTCAGGGTCACCGCCGGCGTGGTGATCCTGAAGTCGCTGGTGATGCGCTCCTTGATTACTGCAGCGCGAAGGCTTCCGACCTTGAGATGGAGCCTGGTATGGACCGCCTCCTTGGTTATCAGGCTGCGGTCAATGCGCACGATGCTCGGCCGGCGGATGATGACCAGGGAGTGTCCGTCGAAATCCAACTCCACCTTGCTCCTGACCCCGGTCGAGATGGCTGCACCCTGGGGGATCTTCATTCCGGCCTGGGCCGGTTGCCAGGCGGCTTCCGGCGCGAGTTTCACCTCCACGGTGCCGGTGATGGAGATCACGGTCGCCTCCACGGGCTGCCGAGCAGGGGGTGGCTGACCGTAAAGGATGAGGCCCGAGAGGCCGAGGGCCAGCAACGCCAGACAGGCTTGCCACAGTCTTATACGTCGCATCGTTCCTCCTCCCCGGCCCGGGGCCCCGGTAGGTCTTCGACCTGAGGTCTTCGACCTCTCCGGTCGCTTCGCTCCCTGCGATGAGGTCTCTGACCTCTCCGGTCGCTTCGCTCCCTGCGATGGGGTCTCCAACCTCTCCGGTCGCTTCGCTCCGGCGATTCAGCGGGAGTTCTTGGCGTGTTCCTCGAGGTACTTTTCCGCCCGGCCGATACTTCCCAGAAGTTCGAGCCCGGAGACATAGTTCCCCGTCGAGCCCCGCTCCAGGAGGTCAAGGAAGATACACTCGCGCAGGGCATAGCGTTCGGAGACCCCCGTGAGCCTCATGGTGAGCCCGCCTTTGATCCCGCACGCCTTGACCATCATATACGCTAACTGGCCTTTTCGCAAGCGCTTCGCCGGCTTTTCCAGCCACTTGTCGCGGACGAGGCCGGAGCCCCGAAGTTTGACAATGACCTGGTCCAAGGGCTCCGTCGCCCCGACCCCCTGAGCAAGGAGCAGGATCATCCGCAAGCCGTCCTCGACGGTGGCCACCGGCTTTTCAGACAAGTCGCGGATGAGCTGGTTGCTCTGGGCCCAGAGGACCGGGCCCGGAGCCAGTCCAACGGCTCCGTAGGACAAAAGCACCAGCGCCGGGAGCAGAAGGGCTCGTCTCATCTGAGTTTCCTCCTTTGCTTCGTAGAGGCTGTAGGTGATGGAAGTGGTGAAGAAACTGCGGTCGCCGTCGTGGCTGTAAGCGTCGCCGGGATAGAAGGTCCCGAAACGCATGCGCAGGGCCAGGTCGCTCAGGAGCTGCCAGTGGAGGAAGATGTCCAGTTCGGTGCCGATGTCGTCATCGGGCAGGTCGGCCCGGAAGTCGCTGATGCCTGCCTGGGCTTGGTCCTTCCAGAACCAGAAGAAATTGCTCCCCACTTCCAGGCGCTCCAGGCACTTGTGGCCTTCGAAGGGGCGCAGGCTCCCACCCAGCCGCAGGAAGGCCAGGTTGGAGAGCCTGGGGGCCAGGGCGTAGCCGGTATTGATGTAGCCGAAGGGGATGAAGTTCTCGTCGTCGGTTCCAGGCTGGTTTCCGCTGACGGTGTTGGTGGGGCTCAGCCGATCGTTGTCGCCGGTACCGAGAGCGAACTCGAATCCCAAGCGGGGGTGGGTCCTGACGTCGAAGTAGTAGTCCAGGCCCACGTCGAAGGCGAAGCCGTCGATCTGCTCGTGGCCGCAGGGCACGCCGTCCGGGGAACTGATACCCCACTCCCAGACGAACTCGGTGTAGTAGCGCAGCCCCGGCAGCACCAGTTGCCCGTGGGAGCCGAACCCAAAGTAGTCGGAGTCGTAGTCGTAGTCCTGCCACGGGTCCTCGTCCACGTGGTGACTCCGCTGGAGCACCCAGAAGACGTAGGGCTCGTGCTGGTCCAGAGCCGTCCAGGTGAACTCGGCCCCACTGAAGAAGCGGCGACTGTCGTCCGGGTCGGGAATGCTTCGGTCCACGTCGTCCTGGCTGCGGACGGAGTCGGCCAGGAACAGGTTCAACTTCCAGTAGGGGGCGCCGAAGAGCACCTGTACGCCGTCGTGGATCTGGCTGTAGACCAGGCCGGTGCCCACGTTGAAGTACTGTCGACCAGCCTGCACCTGCATGGTCAGGGGCAAAGAGAGGTCGCAGTACTGCTGGAGGGCCTGGGTGAGGTTCAGGCGGTAGAAGGCCATGTCCAGGTTGATGCCTTCGATGTCGTCGTCGTTACCGTCGAAGGAGTCACCAGAGGAGAAGTCGATGAAGCCCAGGCGGAAGCGGGTGTAGATGTAGTGGATGTCCTCCAGGTTGGCACTGAACCAGAAGCGCAGGTCGTGGTTCCGCAGATTCCTGTCGTTATCCGGCAGTCGGCCCCCGCCTGGATATTCGAACCAGAAGTAGCTGAAGCGGTACCAGCCACCGAACTCCAGGGCGAAGGGCTGGAGCCGAAGCCTTTCGGCCTCCAGGGCCTCCTCTCGTTCTCGCTCCTCGGCGACCAGTTGCTCCAGGAACGAGGTCGGTTCCTGAGCCCACACCTGACTCCATGGCCCGAGCATGCACCAGCCTACAGCCAGGGCCAGCAGGAGCCCATGCCTTCGCACGTTCACGGGTAGTCCTCCCGGCAGGGACAAAGTCTGTCGGCGCTCACCGGGGAAGGAAGCGGCTAACTCCTGCCCCTCCGGCAGGGAAGCGGCTTTTCCCGATGTCGCTTCTACTATCGTCCGGAGGGCGGTTCCGGCACACAAAAACGCTTCTCGCCGCCCGCGGCGGCGGGTTCTTAGCCGGTGGAGGTCAGGCTGACAGTGTCCCCCGTGGCCAGGCTTTGCTCAGCGGCCAGTGCAACTTCCAGGGCCCTCGAACCGTCTACGGCAGTGATGGCGGGCGGCGCCTCACCCCGGACCACGGCCGCGAAGTGGGAGAGTTGCTCGCTGACGGCATGGCCAAAGCGCGGTCGTGAGGCGCCCTGAGCCGTCACCTGGCGCAGGCCCTGTTCTTCGAGGTTGACCTCGGCCAGTCCCTCTGTTCCGAGGACCTCCAACCGAAACTCGCCCTGAAACGGATGGGTTTCAGGCAGCAGCCAGCCGGAGGTGACCACGGCGACCGTGCCGTCGGCCATCTCCACTACGGTGAGTACGAGGTCCTGGGTCTCGAACGATTCACCGACGAAGAGCCTGGAAACGCTCCGGGCATACACCCGACGGGCCTCCGAGCCCGTGAGCCAGCGCAGCAGATCGAAATCGTGCACCCCCAGGAACAGCAGCACCGACACCCGACCGCCCAGCCGACGCTGCTGACGGGCCAGATTCAATCGGCTGGCCCGGATGCATTCCAACTGGCCGAGTTCCCCCCGGTCCACAGCTTCCTTCACGGCCCGGTAACGGGGGTCGAAGCGCACCACGTGACCCATAAGAAGCGGAGCGCCGGCGCGCTCAGCGGCATGGACGATGCAGTCGGCGTCGGCGAGGGTTGTGGCGATGGGCTTTTCCAGGAGAACGGGGATGTCGGCTTCCAAGGCGGCGACGGTGGGGGAGAGGTGCTCGGCGTCGCTGGTGGCGATGATAAGGGCGTCCGGCCGAGCCTCGCTGATCATCCGCGCGCAGTCGCTGAAAGGCTGGACGTCGAACTCGCGCGCGACCCTGTCAGCCCGGCCGACATCCGTGTCCGTTACGGCTACCAACTCGACGGTGGGTAGCGCGGCCGCGGCCCGGGCATGCTGCTCGCCCATGAAGCCCACGCCGACGATGGCCAAACGAAGCGGGGAAAGCGCGGCCAAGATGTCTCCTCTCGCACTTCGAGGCACCCCGGAACCGTCAAGTGTCGCAGCAGCATAGCGCCGGGGCCGTCCGAACTCAACCAGAAAAGCAACGGGCTGCGTGCTTGACGCGGGGCGAGCCGGAGGTATAATCAGCATGGCGCACCGGCGGATTGGTGTGCGCTTTCATCTGCCTGGATGGTTTACCTCTGCGATAAGTGCAAGGGAGCTTATGCGATGACAGACGTACAGGACACACACAAGCCCACGATCTACATCATCGACGTGACCAACCGGGACGGGGTGCAGACCTCGCGGCTGGGGCTGGCCAAACTCCAGAAGACCATCATCAACATCATGCTCAACGACATGGGCGTCTTCCAGAGCGAGTTCGGCTTCCCCTTCACCAACCACGAAATCAACTACCTCAACGCCAACCTTCAACTGGCCGAGAAGGGGCTGCTTCAGCCCATCCGGCTGGAGGGTTGGCTCACCGTGCGTATGACAGAGGTCCAGAAGGCCTTTCAGAACGTCCCCAAGTTGAAGCACGTCAACATCTCCGTCTCCACCTCCGACCAGATGATCACCGGCAAGTGGCGGGGGAAACTCACCCGCAAGGACGTGTTGGACATGATGGTGGAGGCCCTTCAGTACTGCCGGGAGCGCTGCGAGACCGTAGGGGTAAACGCCGAGGACTCCTCGCGCACCACCATGGAGCAACTCCTCCAGTACGCGGAACTGGCCAAGAAGCACGGGGCCGATCGCATCCGCTACTGCGACACCCTGGGGTTCGACGACCCTCTGACCGTCCACGACCGGGTCTACGAATTGGCCAAGGCCGTCGAGTTGCCCATCGAACTCCACTGCCATAATGACCTGGGCATGGTGGTAGCCGTCTCCGTGGCCGGGGCCATGGGGGCCATCGACGCCGGGGTGGACGCCTACGTCAACACCTGCGTCAACGGCATGGGTGAGCGGGCCGGCAACTGCGACCTGGTCAGCGCCGTCTTGGCCATCAAGAAGGCCAGCGGCTGGGGTTCCCGGGACGTGCTTGACCCGCGGGTGGACCTGAGCAAGTCCTGGCAGATTGCCAAGTACGGTTCCTATGCCTTCGGGGTGTCTATCCCTATCAACCAGCCGGCGGTGGGTGAGAACGCCTTCGCCCACGAGAGCGGCATCCACGTGGACGGGGCGCTGAAGGACCGGCACAACTACGAACTCTACAACTTCGAGGAATTGGGCCGCGGCGAGCCCGAGATCGTGGAGACCGGCCAGCGGATTACCGTCGGTGAGTACAGCGGCGTCAAGGGCTTCCGCAACATCTACGACAAGTTGGAGATCGAGTTCCACGACGAGAACGAGGCCGTCGATATCCTCGAACTGGTACGCTACGCCAACGTGCACACGCAGCATCCTTTGACCGCCCGCGAGCTGCGCTTCATCGCCGCCTATCCGGAAGAGGCCCGGCTTCTGCTGACGGTGACTCCGCCTCCTCCGCCCTCCCGGGGCGGTGAGGCCGGACCGTAGGACGGACATTGCTGTCCGTCGGTCGAGGTCAGGCAGGAATGCCTGACCTACGTTGTGGCCCTCTGGTGACGGCCTATAGTGGAAGCGTGGCGGGCGCCTGGGGGGACGTGGAGAGGTGTTGGTGTGGGACGGTGCGCGCGACTGACACTGTTGCTGGTACTGGCAGGGGTGGCTTGTGTGGGGCCTGCCCAGGAGCGGTTCGCCCGCATTCGCCCGGGCCACACCACCCGCCAGGAGGTTCTCGAACTGCTCGGCGAGCCCACCATCTCGACGCCTCAACAGTCGGTCTACTTGGGCCGTGACGTCCGTCAGGTAGTCGTCCGGTTCGACCGGCACGATGTTGTGACCGAGGCGCTCTGGTGGTCGCCGCCGGAGCCTCCGTCCGAATCTGTTGCTGTCGGTGAGCAGACGGACTGAACGTCCGGAGGTGGCGGCGACGAGGATGGGTTGCTCCGATGAGTCAGGGAGTGTGCAATGCGTCAGCGAGTGGGTTGGCTGCTGGTGTTGGTAGTGCTTCTGGGGTGTCGTCAAGCCCCGATGGAGCGTTTCGATAGGCTTGCTCTGGGCCTCACCCAGGCCGACGTCGAGGAGATGTTGGGCAAGCCTCAAGTGCGCTACGAGCAGATGTGGGAATACCGTCTCACCGGCGGCGAGCACGGGTTCGTCGCCTTTGACCGGCGGGGACGGGTGACAGCGTGGCTTCGAGAGGAGACGCCGCGGCTGCGTGGCGGGTTGGTGCCTCTGACCGAGGCCACCTGCGACCGCCTTCAACTGGGTACCGACACCGAAGCCGTGCTGCTGCTGCTCGGAGAACCGGCTCGCCGACAGGACGGCCGCTGGCACTACCTGGCCCCGGGAGGCTACGAACTCATCCTGGAGGTCAGCGCCGAGGGCACTCTGACCGGGAAGTCCTGGGAGCAGGTCTCGGAGCAGGAGCCGGAGGCGGCAGCGCCACCTGCTCGGCCGGCAGAAGCGGTTCCCTCTACCGAGATCGAACTGGAGGTCCCTTCCCGGTAAGTCCGGACGGAAGTTGCGCTGGGCCCGTTCGCAAGCGGACTCGGCGTTGGTGAAGGAGCCAGGGGGTGCGGGTCGTCTTGCAGCGAGTAAGCCAGGCGGGGGTGACGGTGAACGGGGACGAGGTCGCCAGCATCGCCACGGGGCTGGTGGTGCTTCTGGGTGTGGCCCAGGACGATTCGGCCGATGATGCCCGCTACCTGGCCGGGAAGGTGGCGGGACTCCGCATCTTCGAGGACGACGCGGGCAGGATGAACCGTTCGGTCGCGGAGATCGGAGGCGGGGTGCTGGTGGTGCCGCAGTTCACGCTGCTGGCCGATTGTCGCAAGGGCCGCCGACCGTCCTTCACCGCCGCGGCTGCGCGTGAGGAGGCGGAGGCCCTGTAGCCGGTCTTCGTCGAAGAACTGCG
>CBDVDV010000063.1:0-17654 GCA_965372835.1 uncultured bacterium
GCGGTGGGCGTCGAGGTAGCCCTGGAGGATGAGTTGGGCGGCGACGGTGTCCCGGCGGGCCTTTCGCTTCTTGTTGGTCAGGCCCCGAGCCCGCAGCGAGCGCTCGGCCTGGCGGGTGGTGAGGCGTTCATCCCAGGTCTCCACGGGAATGTCGAGCGCGACGCGTAGCGCCTCGACGAACTCCAGCGTCACCTGGGCGCGCTCGCCCAACGAGCCGTTCATATTGCGAGGCAGCCCTACCACCACGCACTCGACCTCCCGCTCCCGGCAGATGCCCGCCAACTCCCCGAGGTGCTGCCCTTCGGCCTGGGTGGCGACTACGCCGACGGGCTGGGCCGTCAGACCCAGTCCGTCGGACACGGCCACGCCGATTCGGCGGTCACCGAAGTCGATACCCAAGATGCGGCCTTCGACGTGCTCAGGCCGCCCCGAGCCTGTCGAGGGGTGAGTCATGGACACCTCCAGGTCGCGGGTCACGCCTCGCAGGTTCCCTGACCTGTGACTTCCTACAGGTACTTTTCCAGTCCCTGTTCTTTGAGCAGGTCCACCAGTTCCTGGACGCGCTGGGCCTCGCCCCTGCGGACCACCAGGGTGGCATCGCGGGTCTGGACGACGATCAGGCCCTCGACGTTGATGGTGGCGATGAGGTGGTCGGGTTCCCCGACGATGATGCACTTGGCCGTCTCCAGACCCGCGTGCCGACCCACCACGGTGTTCCCCTGTTCGTCCTGGGTGTGATGGCGCTCCACGGCCAGCCAACTGCCCACGTCGTCCCACTCGAACTCGGCTTCGATGACCCGGACGTCCCGGGCCTTCTCCATCACCGCGTAGTCGATGGAGATGGGCTCGAAGTGGGCGTACTCCTCGGCGATGGTCTTCTGCTCGCGCAGGGTGTCCAGGGACGACTGGATCCGCCGAAGCCCCTCGTAGAGCTCGGGGGCGTAGCGCTCCAGGTGGTGGAGTATGACGGGCAGCCGCCAGATGAAGATGCCACTGTTCCAGTAGTAGTCCCCGGTGCGCAGGAACTGACGGGCGGCCGAGGGGTCGGGCTTCTCCACGAACCGGCGCACCTTGAAGCCGCGGACGTCGGCCACCTCGGCGGTCTCCTCCCCGCGCTGGATGTAGCCGTAGCCGGTGGCCGGGTGGGTGGGCGGGATGCCGATGGTGACCAGGCAGTCGACGTTCTGGGCCAGTTCGGCGGCCTTGGCCAGGACCTTTTGGAAGCCCCGCTTGGGTCGGATGAGGTGGTCGGCGGGAAGGGCGGCCATCACCGCGTTGGGGTCGGACTGTTCCAGGATGACGGCGCTCAGGCCGATGGCGGCAGCCGTGTTTCGGCCCTGGGGCTCGACGATGAGTTGCTCCTCGGGCATCTGAGGCAGGCAGTCGCGCATCTTGGGCAACTGCTCCCGGCCGGTGACGATGTAGGTGCGCTCCAGGGGCACCAATCCTTCCAGCCGGTCCAGAGCCTCCTGCACCAACAACTTCTCACTGACGATCGCCAACAGTTGCTTCGGTTCGGCCCGCCGACTCAGCGGCCAGAACCGCGTCCCCGAACCCCCGGCCATCACCACAGCGTAGAGCATGTCGGTTCCTCCCCGAGCAGATCCTTTGGTTTCGGTTTCTCGGCCGACTTCGCCTGTCAGGTCTCCAACCTCTCCGGTCGCTTCGCTCCCTCCGATTCCCCTTCAAACTACTCGTCAGGGCTTCCCGTTTCCACAGTCGTTTCCTGAGCCTTCGAGAATCGTAGAGGTCGGAGACCCCACGGTGGCCGTTGACCTGCTACGCCGAGTTGACTACTGCGTCGACCCGCCTGCGGGCCGAAGCCCTTCGGCGGGCGTAGGCCCGGCCGTGCGGTACACGGCCAGGATGTTTTCCACCGGGGTGTCGGGCTGGATGTTGTGGGTGGAGCAGAGGATGTAGCCCCCGCCTCGCCCCAGCACTTCGATAGTTCGCTCTACCTCGTTCTCCACCTCCTCGACGCTCCCGTGAGGAAGCGTTTCCTGGATGTCGATGGCTCCGTAGAAGGAGATGCGCGAGCCAAAGTCCTTCTTCAAGCCCTCGACCTCCATACCGGCCGCGCGCACCTGGACGGGGTTGAGCACCTCCACGCCGAGTTCGATGAGGTCGTCGATAAGTTCCCGCACTCCCCCGCAGGAGTGGATCATCACCGTCAGCCCATAGTCGCGGGCCAGGGCGGCGAACTCGCGCAGGCTCGGCGCGAAAAACTCCCGCCAGCACGGCCGACCGACCAGCAGCCCCGTCTGGGTGCCGAAGTCGTCACCCATCAGGAAGGCGTCCACCAGACCCCGCGCCGCCCGGAAGATGCGCTCGTTGTGAGCCAGGTAGTAGTCGGTGACGTGGCGGATGATAGCCCGGGCCAGCTCCGGCCGCAACGCCAAATCCATCAGGAAGGCGTCCATCCCCCGCAGGTAGGTAGCGCACTTGAGCACCCCCGTGCGGTTGAGGCGGTGGCCCACGTTGACGACGTAGTGGTCGCCCGCGGCTTCGGCCTGACGGGCGACCTCGTCGAAGTCGTAGGTCTCCGGGTCGGGCCAGGGGTAGGCGTCGACCTCGGCGACCGTCCGGACACCAGCCAGGGGATAGTGGCTCACCTCCAGGTACCGCGCGCCTCCCACCTCCACGGGCTTGCGCTCGACGCCCCAGACGTCGCGCACCGCTCCCGGCTCGGAGGCCTCGAGTGGGGTCTCCGACCTCTTCGATTCGGGTCCGGTGTAGCGGGGTCCGGCCACGCGGATGTCCACCCCCAGGGCCAGGCGCACCTCCTCGTCGGTAGGTACGCCGAGGTGCTCCCGCAGCCGGGCGTAGGTTTCGGGCGTGGCCCAGAGGTCAACGGGCACCCGGTCCGTGGCTCGGTGTTGGAGGGCCTGCCTGACGCGTTCCTTGGAGGTCATGACTGAACCCACTCACGGCAACTCGTCTACCCAGATAGGGTTGGACCAGGCCAAACGGCCACCCCGGCCTTCCACCGCCACGCGGACGTAGCGCTCCTCGCCGGTGATCTCATACTCGGCCGATTTGACGTGCTCTCCCGAGACCCGGCTCCGCACCCGGCCGGCCGAACCAACGAAGCGCACGGACACGGCGCTGGACGTATACACGGCCAGTCGGTTCCCTTCAAGGACAAGGCTCTCAATTCGAGGCCCCCGGGTGCTGTAGAAAGCCCCCCGGCGAAGGGCCTCAAGTATCGCGTCCACGCTCGGCCGGGCCTCGTCTTTTGCCAGTTGCACCCAGATCCACCCCGTTCCCAGGTCCTCGGGGTAGCGGTGGGCGTCGTCCACCGCCACACCCCAGAGCGGCCGGGCTGGGTCGCCCGGCTCCAGCCCCACGGGATCGAACCGGCCCAGGTGCCGGTCCCAGTAGAAGACCGAGTTGCCCTTATTCAGCATCCGCTCGCAGACCCCGTTCCAGATCTCCACGGCGAAGCAGCCGGTGATGGCGTCCATCTCCTCCCGGCGCATGTCGCTCCAGAGGGGATGGCAGAGGAGCGCCAATCCCCCCTGTTCCCGTACGGCGTCGACAGCCCCCTGGCCGCTCTTCTGGCGAGGGATGGGCTCTTGGATATCCAGGGCGACCACGTGGTAGGAGCAGCCCGGCTCGGCGTCTTCGCCCAGGTGGACCTCCTGGGCCGGGATGATGAGCAGCCCCGGGTCCTCAATGTCGGCAGGGGCGAACAGGTGATCGTGGTCGGTGACGGCGATGGCGTCGTACCCGTCCAGCCGGTACGCGGCGGCGGCCTCAGTCGGCGCCAAGGCGCCGTCGGACCGGTTGGTGTGCATGTGCAGGCCGACCTTGAGCCAGCGGCCTTCGGGTGCGTAGGGGTTCAGCATGATGTTCGATTCCTTTCTGTCAGCCCTTCGCGGTCATGGAGTCGGCGCCAGGAGCGGAACGACAAACACCAGCACGGGAGCAACAACGAGAAGGAAGACGACGGTGGTCACCACCCAGAGGGAGTTGGCTAAGTCCAGGTCCAGGTCGAAGAGGTTGGAAATGACCACGGCGTAGACGGCCACCGGACAGACGGACAGGATGAAGACCACCTGCCGACTGCACCCAACGATACCGAACAGCGCCATGAGTCCCAGGGCGAGCAGGGGGGAGACCACGAACTTGAGGATACACATCAGGGCCGTCACCCGGGCGTGGGTGCGGACCTTCTCAAGAAACAGTGCCAGACCCACGGCGAACATGGCCGACGCCGCCGCCACCGCCACAATGATTCCGGTCACCCGGCTGAGAAACACCGGCCGGCTCAAGCCGCTCAGGTTCAGAGCCAGACCCGCTGCCAGGCCGGCCAGCGGCAGGCTTCGGGGGTCGCGGAAAATGGCCACGAAGTCCTTCGTCCGAAAGGCGAGCCGTTCACGGCCAATGGCTCGGGCCAGCGGGAAACAGAACCCGAACACGAAGGGGCTCCAAAAGATGAGGTAGATGACGCTTCGGGCGTAGCCCTGCTCCCCGAGCAGGGCGTAGGTGACGATGCCCCCCATGCTGTAACCCATGTTGCCGAGGCAGGAGGCGAAAGCGAAGGAGCCTCGGCTCCGCCTCTCGGTCGTGACCAACCTCGAGGCCACTCCCCCAACCAGGAGCATGGCCAGCGCTAACGAGGCCCCGACAACAGGCAGCAGCGGCAGCCTCCGGTCGATGGTGACGTCCCAGATCACTAACAGCACCAGCGTCGTGGCCCCGCACGCAATGTTGACCGTGAGGATGGGCCGCGACCACCGGCTGTCGATCCAACCCCGCCACCGCGACACGTACCCAGCCACCAGCGGCAGCAGCACACAGAACACCAGAAAAACAATCGGCCCTACGGCCGAGCCTGCCGTCATCGCACTCCTTTTGTTTACTCGTCTTGGGTATGCTACCAGGTCGAGCCGCCCGGCTCAAGCAGGTCACAGGCCGACTTCGCCATAGCTCGACGGACAGGAATGTCCGTCCTACCTGCTGGAGGTCGGGCATTCCTGCCTGACAATCGTGCTTGGCTGCGACGGCTGAATCGGAGGGAGCAAAGCGACCGGAGAGGTTGGAGACCTCACCGGACTCACTCTTGACCGGGACCGGGTTTACCTTACAATGTCTGGGTGCGGGGCTGACTTCGCCATAGTCCGTACGGACGACGGCTGAATGGGTCGGACCGCTCGGCAAACAACTCTCCGGTGTGCACAGTGGGGTGAAGAGGCAAATGACGGAACTCAGGCCGCAGCGACCACGGTTTTTCGCCTTCGTTCGTCGAATGCTGCTGGTCATGGTGCTGTTGCTGGTGGTGGGCGGAGTGGCTATCGGGCTGGTCTCCATCGAGGAGCACGTTTCCGCCGCCGGGGTGGTCCTGCCCCGTCTCGAGGTGCGGCTCCACTCCCAGGTGGATAGCGTGGTGCTGGAGGTGCTCGTGCAGGACGGTGACCCGGTGGAAGCCGGGCAGCTGTTAGTGGCGCTGGACGACCGGGCGGTCCGCGACCAACAGGCGCGTCAGCAGGACGCCGTGACGCTCAAACAGGCCGACCTGCTCGTGGCCCAGCGGGCGCTGGAGCGGCTGCGGGTGGCGCCACTGCCTGAGAACTACCGCTTCGCCGAGTTGGAGGTGGAGAGGTCCCGGGCCCGGCTGGCCTCGGCCGAGGAGCGCCTGCGTCCACAGGAGGACCTCCACGAGAAGCGCCTGGCCAGCGACCAGGACCTGGCCGACGCCAAGGCCCAGGTGGCCCTGGCCACCATCGATGTGAAGGCGGCCGAGCGTCGCCAGCAACTGGTCGAGAGCGGTCTGGCCGAGACCATTCTGGCCGAGGCCGAGGCCGGTGTTGAGCGCATCCGCGGCGAGTTGGCCGTCCTGGAGAGGCAGGCCCAGCGCACCCGGGAGCTGCTCACCCGCTACGCCATCACTGCCCCGATCCAAGGCCGGGTGGTGCAGGTGGAGAAGCGGCCAGGGGAGTCGGTCACCCGGGGTGAACTGGTCATGGTGCTGACCCCTGATGAGCAGCGACGGGTCCTCTTCCGGGTTTCCGAGCGCGACATCGTCAGGGTACGGCAGGGCCAGGAGGTGCGTCTGTATTCTCCGGCCTTCCCCTATCGACAGCACGGTGTGACCCACGGCCAGGTCTACATGGTGGAAAACTGGGCGCAAACCAGCGCCATCGGCTCGTTTGGCGAGGGAGCGCGAACCTACGAAGTCCGGGCCTACGTGACCGTGGCCCCCTACGTCCTCCGTCTGGGTTCTTCGGTGCAGGGCGAGATCATGGTGGGCGAGAAGCAGATCTTCCGTATCCTTCTGGGGCTGGATTGAAGCCCGGGGGCGGGCAGTGGGGTCGGGTTTCGGCGGCCGTCTCGCAGGAGTTCGTATGGACCGGTTGCCCCTGAGCCCTCAACTGGAAGACCATGGCCGAGCCGACCGTCGTCGAAGAGACCCTGACCTACTCTAATCCCCTGGACGGGACCGAGCCGCTGTATCTGTTCGTGGCCTACCCCCGTGTGGAACGCCCGCTGCCCCTGCTGGTGGTGATGCACGGCTACTCAGAGGACGCCGACCGCATGACCCTGGCTCCGCTGCTTCGCCGGTTTGCCCGGGACCAGGGCGTGATGGGTGCCAGCCTGGCGCTTCGCGGCCGGGGACGCTCGGCCGGCCGACGCGACAGTGGTGGGCGTGAAGTGAGCGACATCCACGCAGCGTGTCGGTTCCTCATCGCTCACTTCGACCGTCGGCTGGACCCGGAGAACTTAGGGATCCTGGGCTATAGTGGGGGCGGGGGCAACGTCTTCAGCGCCCTGGTCAAGTGTCCCGATCTCTTTCGCTCCGCCTTCTGTTTCTTCGGCATCAGTGACTACGCTTACTGGTTCGACCACGGCGCCGAGGGGCGCCATCGCGCCCAACTGGTGGAGGACGTCGGCGGCCACCCGGGGGAGTTCCCTCAAGCGTATGCGGCCCGCAACTCGCTGCTGGGTGTGCGCAACAACCACCAGACCGACATCCACCTCTTCTGGGACGTCGAGGAGAAAGTGTGCCCGCCCCACTTCAACCGGGCCTACGCCGAGCGCGCCCGGCGCCTGGGCTTCGACAACGTCACCCTGCACGAGAGTCGGATGGGCGAGCAGCTGCGCTGGCACCACGGCTACCCCCACCAGAACTCCGACCTGGTGGCTGTCGAGCCCTTCATCGCCGATTGCCTCCGTGAGCCACACGTCCCCCCTGTGGTCCTCGACCCCGTTGGAGAGATGACCGTGGTCGGCTACCTCATCACCAGGGCCTTTGTGATCACCCTCGGTGGGCTGACCGACTGCGTGGCCGACCTGGAATACAGCGTCGCCGGTCAGGTCTGGCGTTTCTCCCTGGTCACTCAGACCGCTCCCCCGGGGGCCCGCGCCACTCTCATCCTTAACCCCCACGGGTTGTATGACCGGTGGCCCTTCGGTGAGGTGCCGGCGGGTGAGTCCCCCGCACCCCCCGTGGTCACGGTGCGGGCGCTCGCCCGGGCCGAGGAGGAGCCTTGGCCGCAGGTGCGCTTGACTGAGACCGGGGTGGTCGTCGAGGGGGTGCCTTTGGACGCTGAAGTGATGGTGACGCCCCGGTGAGCAGCCTCCCTCTTCACGCGCCTTTCGCCCGCGGACGGCGGTGGGCGCGAGCCGGTGTCGCCGCGCTGGTGCTCCTGGTGGCGGGTTGCGCCGACACCGCCCACCTGGGCAAGGAGCGCCTTCGCTTCGACATCGACCCGGGGGTGCGCTTCGCCGACAGGCACGTCATCCTGCTCATTGTGGACGGGCTCCGGGCCGACGTCTTCGAGCGCGAGCTGGAAGCCGGACGACTGCCCAACATCGAACGCTTCCTCGTCCGCCGGGGGGTCTGGGCGCGGCGGTGCGTCTCCAGCCTCATCACCTGCACCTACCCGGACGTCGCCGCCATCCTCACCGGCTCCTTCCCGGGCCATCACGGCGTTCCCTCCATGACCCATTTCCAGCGGGAGGCACTCCTGAGCCGACGCTACGACTCACCCGGACGAATGGGGCGGGTGCGCGACGACCTCCAGCGCCCCACCGTCTTTGAGTTGCTCAGCCCCCGCCCCTCCGTGTGCATCCTCACCCGGGTGAGTACCGGAGCCACCTACTTCGTGGAGAACTTCCACACCGCCGGGCTGGCCTTTTTCTTCAGGCAGTGGCGGCGGCTGGACTACCTCTCGCTGGTGCGCTTCAGGCTGGTGGCTCAATTAGCGCGCCGGTGGGGTGAGTACCCACACCTGGTGGTCACCTACCTTCCTTCAATGGACTACGCCGCCTACCGCCACGGCGTGGAGAGTCCTGAATACCTCAGGCTGGTGCACCACGCCGATTTCCTGGTTGGCCTGCTGGTGAAAGCCCTCCAGGAAGAGGGGGTGCTGGAACGCTTCACCATTTTCCTCACTTCCGACCACGGTCACATCCAGACCCGTCCCGACGGCTACTTCGACATCCGTGGTTACGTTGATCGCGAACTGGGCATCCCCGCCACCAGCGCTTCGGCCAGCGAGAAGCGCTCGTGGTCGGAACGCTGTCGCCGGTTCGGCTCCGCTGCCGCCGTCGTCCTGGATGCGGGCAACCGTTCGGCGATGCTGTACCTGCGCACTTTCCAGACCACCACCTCTTCACCGCCCCTACACCCGTGGGCGGCCCGACCGGCGCTCGGGGAACTCCGCCGCTACCCCAGCCGAACGGGCAGGGCCGTGGACCTGGTTCAAGAGCTGCTGCGAGCCGACGCCCTGGAACTGGTCCTGGCCCGGGCCGGGCCCGAGGCCGTGGTCGTCTTCTCCCGCCGAGGCGAGGCGCTCATTCGCCGAGGCCCCCCGGCCGAGCCTAAGGGCGATCCTGGCTACAGCTATTCGGTCTTGGCGGGTGAGGACCCCATTGGGTATACTGGCCTGGTCGGGCTGGGGTCGCTCGTGGGCACGGGGATGCACCCGGGACGAAAGTGGCTGGTGCGCAGCCTCGACAGCCTGTACCCCGACTTTGTTCCCCAGGTGGTGGAGTTGTTTGACAGTCCCCGGGTGGGCGACCTGGTGGTCTTTGCTCGGCGGGGCTGGAGTTTCCACCCCACGCACGCCTCCGACCACGGGGGGCCGCTGGCAGAGGAGATGCTGGTCCCGCTGGTGGTGGCCGGGCCTGAGATCAGGGCGGGCGAGTTGGCAGCGGTCAGGCAGGTGGACATCCTACCGACCGTTCTGGAGTACCTGGGCTGTGATGCGCCTGGCGACGAGATGGACGGAAGAAGTTTCCTGCCTGAGATTCTGGCTCCCAGGCCGGTGATAGAACTGACGGAATAGAGGTCGTAGGGGCGTTGCTCGGCTGCGCCTCGCCTCTCGGGCCCGTACGGGCCCCTACAAACGAGGTGGGCAGCGAGCCCGCGGAAATACCATGGCAGCTAAATACCAGGCCCCCAGAGGGACGCGTGACATCCTGCCTGAGGAGGTGGGACTTTGGCGCTTCCTGGAACAGACGGCCCGGTCGGTCTTCAGCCGGGCGGGCTACGGTGAGATCCGCGTCCCCATCTTCGAGGACACCGACCTCTTCGTCCGCTCCACCGGCGCGGACACCGACATCGTCGAGAAGGAGATGTACACCTTCGCGCGGGAGGACGGAGCCAGCATCACCCTCCGCCCGGAAGGCACCCCGTCCGTCGCCCGCGCCTATATCGAGCACAACCTCTACAAGCAAATTCAGTTCCGCAAGTTCTTCTACCTCGGGCCCATGTTCCGCTACGAGCGTCCCCAGGCCGGCCGGGCCCGCCAATTCCATCAGGCGGGTATCGAAGCCTTCGGCTCAAACAGTCCGTTGCTGGACGTGGAGACCATCGACCTCGCCGCCCAGTACTTCGACGCCGTGGGCCTTGAGGGCTACGAGGTCCGCATCAACTCCATCGGCTGCTCGGGCTGCCGGGCCGAGTTCCGCAAACTGCTCCGTGATCGGCTGGCCAGCCGACGCTCGGAGTTGTGCGAGAACTGCAACCGTCGCTTCGACCGCAACGTCTTTCGCATCCTCGACTGCAAAGAAGAGCGCTGCCGGGGCATCATCCTCACCCTCCCCCTGGTCACCGACCACCTCTGCGCTGCGTGCGCCGAGCATTGGCGAGAGGTCCTGGGCGGGCTCAAGGCCCTGGGCCGGTCCTACGTCCACGACGTCCACCTGGTGCGGGGGCTGGACTATTATACGCGCACGGTCTACGAGTTCGTCCACCCGGGGCTGGGGGCGCGCAGCGCGGTCTGCGGTGGCGGCCGCTACGACGACCTCATCGCCCAGTTGGGCGGCCCCCAGGTGGGGGCCGTCGGCTTCGCCATCGGTTTTGAGCCGACCATCGCCGCCTTGGGTGAAAGGCCCCGGATATCCGCCTCGAAGCGGTTCGACACTCTCACCGCCCCGAGCAACGTCGAGGGGTCGGTGGCCGCTGAACCGCTGAGCGTCTACCTGGTGGCTGCCGGGGACGAAGTGAGACCGGCTCTGCTTCAGATGGCCCAGGAACTGCGCTTGGCGGGCATCACCGCTGACCTGGATTTCGAGGGACGAAGCCTCAAGGCCCAGATGCGCTCGGCCAACCGGATGAAGGCGCGCTACGCCCTCATCGTAGGCGAGGATGAACTGGCCAAAGGCACCGTGACGGTGCGGGACATGGGGACCTCAAAGCAGGAGGAAGTTGCCCGGGACGGGCTCGTCGAGCGGCTGCGCACCGACGCCGAGGTGCCCCCGGGCTCCTCAAAACGAAGAGGTCAACGACCAGCACGTCCTCGATAGCAACTGGCCAAGGAGCAACGATGCCCCAATCGAAGAGGTCGGAGACCCCACTCAAACGTACCCACACCTGTGGGGAACTTCGCCCGGAGCACCAGGGCCGGGAGGTGACCCTGGCCGGCTGGGTGCATGCCCGGCGGGACCATGGCGGGCTGCTCTTCATCGACCTTCGCGACCGCTACGGGCTGACCCAGGTGGTCTTCAACCCGGAGCACTCGGCAGAACTCTTTGCCGAAGCCGAGCGGCTGCGGAGTGAGTATGTCATCGCCGTCCGGGGCCAGGTGACGCCACGACCGGAGGGCACGGAGAACCCCAAACTCACGACGGGCCAAGTCGAACTGTCCGCGCGCGAACTCGAGGTGCTCTCCCGGGCGGAGACGCCCCCTTTCGAAGTGAGCGACGACGTGGAGGTGGCCGGCGAATCCAGGCTCACCTACCGCTACGTCGACCTGCGTCGGCAGACCATGCAGAGACTGCTCATGGCCCGGAGCACGCTCTGCCAGGCCATCCGCACCTTCTACCACGCCCGTGGGTTCGTCGAGGTGGAGACGCCCTTCCTCACCAAGAGTACGCCCGAGGGCGCCCGGGACTTCCTGGTCCCCTCCCGCCTGGAGCCGGGCAAGTTCTACGCCCTGCCCCAGTCGCCTCAACTCTTCAAGCAACTTCTGATGGTGGCCGGGCTCGACAAGTACTTCCAGATCGTCAAGTGTTTTCGAGACGAAGACCTCCGGGCCAACCGTCAGCCCGAGTTCACCCAACTGGACGTGGAGATGTCCTTCGTGGACGAAGAGGACATCTACGAGTCAACCGAGGCCCTCCTGGTCGAGACCACAACGGCCGTTATCGACCGCGAGGTCTCGACTCCCCTTCCCCGGCTCAGTTACGCTGAGGCCATGGAGCGCTTCGGCACCGACAAGCCCGACCTCCGCTTCGGCATGGAACTCGTCGACATCAGCGACATCGCCGGTCGAAGCGAGTTCAGAGTCTTCCGCTCAAGTTTAGAGGCCGGCGGCGAGGTCCGCTCCATGGTCGTCCCGGATGGCGCGAAGTTCACCCGACAGGAGATCGACGCCCTGACGGCACGAGCCCAAGAACTGGGAGCCAAGGGCCTGGCCTGGTACCGGGTGAAGCCCGAGGGCCTGGACGGACCCATCGCCAAGTTTCTCGCCGAGGACCTCCAGCAAGCACTCATCACGACACTGGCGGCGAAGCCCGGCGACCTCGTCGTGGCCGTGGCCGATAAGGCCAAGGTGGCCCGGACGGTGCTGGGTCAACTCAGGCTGGACCTGGCCAAAGAGTTGGGGATGATTCCGCCTCCGCCGTCGGAGGGTGGGCCCATCGAGTTCTGCTGGATTGTGGACGTGCCCCTCTTTGAGTGGAACGAGAAGACCAGCCGATGGGATCCCACTCACCACCCCTTCACCAGCCCCCGGGAGGAGGATGTCCAGTACCTGGAGAGCGACCCCGGACGGGTGATGTCGCGGGCCTACGACTTAGTGCTGAACGGTGAGGAGATAGCCAGCGGGAGCATCCGTATCCACGACTTCGACCTCCAGGAGAGCATTTTCAAGGTGCTTCAGTTCACCGACGAGGAGATAGAGGGGCGGTTTGGGTTCTTCGTCCGGGCGCTGCGCTACGGTGCGCCTCCGCACGGCGGGATTGCCCCTGGCATCGAGCGTTGGTTGATGTGTCTTTTCGGCCGGGACAGCATCCGGGACGTGATGGCCTTCCCCAAGACGCAGAGCGGCGTCTGCCTGCTCACCGGCGCACCCGCTCCCGTGGACGAAAGCCAACTCCGCGAACTGGGCCTGCGCCTCCGCCCGGAGTGAGACTGGGGACTGAGCGCTGGGAACGGATATGAGACTGACGAAGATAGTGGCGACGGTGGGGCCGGCGTCGGCGCAGCCCGAGGTGCTCGAGCAACTGATTCGGGCCGGTGCTGACGTCTTCCGTCTGAACTCGGCCCACAGCACCATCGAAGAACACGCCCAGCACGTGGCCGACATCCGGACTGTTTCGGAGAAGGTCGGTCGGCCGGTGGCCGTCTTAGTCGATTTGGCCGGGCCCAAGATGCGGGTCGGCCCGGTCCAGGACGGCCAGGTCACGCTCGCGACCGGCTCAGTTGTGGAACTTGCACCGGGCGACGAGGTGGGCACGGCCCAGCAGCTCACGACCACCTACGAGGGCCTCATCGACGACGTGGAGCCGGGCAGTCGAATCCTCCTGGACGATGGGCTCATCGAACTGGTGGTGACGGAGAAGCGCTCCGGCTCCGTGCTCTGCCAGGTGACCGCGGGCGGTCGACTGCTCAGCAACAAGGGCATCAACCTCCCCGGCGCGGACATCTCGACTCCCACCATCACCGAGCAGGACCGCTCGGTCATCGACTGGGCGCTCGGCCAGGACATCGACTTTCTGGGCATCTCCTTTGTCCGCCGGGCGGAAGACGTCCGCCTGGTGCGCACCATCCTCCACGAGCACCAGAGTCCCATCCGGGTCATCGCCAAGATCGAGAAGCCCGAGGCCGTGGCTGAGTTGGACTCCATCGTCGAACTGGCCGACGGGGTGATGGTGGCCCGGGGCGACCTGGGGGTGGAGATGCCCCTGGAGGAGGTGCCGCTGCTCCAGAAACGAATTATCTCCCTCTGCCGGGAACGGCACAAGCCCGTCATCACCGCCACCCAGATGTTAGAGTCGATGATGACCCGTCCCCGGCCCACCCGGGCCGAGGTCACTGACATCGCCAACGCCATCCTCGACGGTACCGACGCGGTGATGCTCTCCGGAGAGACGGCGGTCGGTCGCTACCCGGTGGCCGCGGTGGCGGTGATGCACCGGGTGGCCCGCCAGACCGAAAAGTATCTGGCCGAGAACCCGCCGGCAGCCCGTCGGGCCGACTACGACCCGAGCCGACCCGTGGCCAGCGCCCTCTCGGAAGGCGCCTATCACATTGTCCAGTGGCTTCGGCCCAAGGTGGTGGCCGTGTCCAGCGCCAGCGGTGACACCGCGCTCCTGCTCGCCAAGGAGCGGATGTGCATACCCATCGTGGGGGTCTCCGCCGACCCCCGGGCCGTGGCCCGGATGTGTCTCTACTACGGGGTACGGCCCCTACGGGCCGAGAGGCTGGCCAGCCTGGACGACCTCTTCGGACTGGCCGAGGAGGTGGCGGTCGCAGACGGCCTCGCCGAGCGAGGCGACCAGGTGCTGCTGGTGGCCGGTGATCCCTTCGGGGTTTCGGGCACGACCAATACGCTTCAGGTCCGCAGGTTCCGCCGAAGCGCCGAGCCGGCCAAGGCCAAGGTGCGCCGATGGGAACAGGTCAGGCCCGAGGGGGTTTTTTGCTATCGGATTCGGCCTGAATCGTGTATCTGCTGTGGCATCTGCGTGAGTCGGTGTCCGGCGGGCATCTGGGTGCTTGAGGGAGGCGTGGCCACGGTGGTGGAGGCCCGGTTGAGTGCGTGTGTGCTGGAGCGCACCTGTGAGCGCGACTGCCCGACGGGAGCCATCAGCATCAGGCAAGACCGGGAACGCGGCGCGGATGAGGCGAGTGCCGGGGAGAAGGGCGATGAGGCGTAGGTTTGCCTGGCTGTGCTGGCTGCTCCTGGGGTTGCTGGTCACGGGGTGTGCGCCGGTGCAGCGGAGGGTGCCCGAGTTGTCGGTCAGCGAGGACCGCTACGAAGTCCTGTGGGAGGCCACGGCCGAGGTCATGGAGAAGTACTTCCCCCTCCTGGTTCGACGCCGAAGCGAGGGGCTCATCATTTCCGACTACAAGGTGGGAGGCAGCCTCCTTGAGGTCTGGGACCAGGACGCCCGCCAGCCCTACTACCGTCTGGAAGAGACCCTCCACGTCGTCCGCCGACGGGCCATCGCCCGTCTGGAAAAGACCGACGGCGAATACGTCCTCCACCTGCAGGTCATCAAGGAACGCCAGGCCTACCGTCCCCCCGACGCCGCCTTCACTTCCCCCTACGACCTCTACGACCTGACACTGAGTGAGCGCCGGGATATGTTGGAGGAGGCGCCACCCGAGACTGCCGCCGTCCGTCCCTTCCGCCGAAGCCCGGCCGGTGACCTCGTCACCGAACGGCAGGACCAAGCCATGGAGCACCGCCGAGGCCCGACCACGGAGACCGTTCCCGCCCCGCGCCCGGTCCCCCCGGAGAAAGCCAGCCTCACCTGGTACCGACTGGAAGACGACGCTGACCTGGCCCGGGAGATGGTCCTGGCCATCCATCGGAGGCTCCAAGCCGAGCCGGGTCAGGAGTAGGGGGAGGCTTCCGCAACGGCTGTGGCCGGCATAGGGAAGGTGGTTTGGGCGGTTTTGTGTTCTGAAACAGGGCTTTTCGGGGGGTGTGTCGGTGCCGCTCTTTGCCACTGAGAGGCGGGCGCCGGATGGCAGGATTTGTCACTTTTCTGTATTCTTTCGCAGAAACTTTCCGGATTTGCCGATGTATTCTTGTAGACTTAGTAGTGTGATGTGCGCGGCACAATGCTGATTGATGCTTTCCCAGGAAGATTGAGCGGATTGTGGGTGATTAGCGGGCAGAGGCCCCAGTCTGCACAGCCATTTGGCACTGGTTTTGCTCGCTATGAGTAGTGAACTGCTGAGCGTGTCAACTCGTACGCCGTTCTTTGACGCGTGCTGCGATGGGTGAGACTGTCTGAAACTGGAGATCTCCGAGTGCAGGCGCACAAGCGCGGACCGTACAGGTCGGTCCGAGCGTTCACGCTCATTGAGTTGATGATCGTGGTGGCCATCATCGCCATCATCGCCGCCATCGCCATCCCCTCGCTCATCAGTTCGCGGGTCATCTCCTATGAGACCTCGACGGTGGGGACACTGCGCTCACTGGTCAACGCTCAGAGCACGTTCATCACCCGCTGCATCGTGGACCAGGACGGAGACGGCCAGGGCGAGTATGGTTTCTTCCGCGAACTGACCGGGACGGCTGTCCCCCGCACCAAGGCCTCCCGGCTGGACGTGGGTGATGTTTTCAGTGGCACTTTCGGCATCGTGGATGCCAACGGCGTGGTCGGCAAGACCGGCTATTGCTTCCTGCTGTACCTGCCCACCGGTGGCGGCCCGGCCGTCGCCGAGGCGGGCGGACTCCCCCCGGCGAACGCCAATGACGCCAACGCCCAGGAAACGCGGTGGGCCTGCTACGCTTGGCCACTTATGTACGCGTCCACGGGTTACCGGTGCTTTGTGGTCACTCACCAGGGCGAGGTCTACCAGGCCTCCAACGAAGCCGGTCCGTCGACGGGTGTCTACAGTGGCCCGGCCAACATGCCTCCACCCGGAGCCGCCTTCGTCCCCAGTGGCGGCCAGGAGCAGAACCTCGACAGCCGATTCCCCCGCCCCACCGAAGCCGGCGCCGACGGCCAGTCCTGGGCCCAGAGCGCCGGCGGCTAACCTTACCTCTGCGCGGCTTCCAACTGACTGCCTGCCGCCAGGTCGCAAAACACTTACCGTGTCCGAGTGTCTCTAACGAGAGGTGTGGAGTCTACTGATGCTGGCAGTCTTGGTGCTCTCATGGAACGCCGGCCGTTGTCACCTCAACCCGACGATCCCTGGCGTAACCTCAGTGCCAGACTGCCGCTGACTTCATATTGTCCCTCGTAGTCGAGGAAGATGAGCTCGTCTAGATCGCGTAGTTCCTGGAGCTCTCGGAAAACTGTGTCCATTGGTGTCCTGCCTCGTGATCCAGTTTCGCGGACCATTGAGTCCAGGTGAGCGCGGAGGTCGTAAGCGCTGAACTGTCGACTCCCTTGCAGCTTGCAGACACGTACGATCGCGTTGCGAACGGCATCCTTCCACTTGACTGCCATGCATCATCCTCCCCGCATGTTGGTTCCTTCGGGCAGAAAACCAGGCGTGTACTTGGGCTGCTACTGCCGGTTCGTGACGTAAGCTTGTGCGCCGTGAGGCCAACGCTTACACTTTCGCCCAGCTTTCACTGCTTCTTATAGGCGACCAGGCAGACGCCCAGGTCGGCTTCCAGGGCTCTGAGTTTGGCCAGTTGCTCGTCGGTGAGTTGGGCGGGGACGATGGGCTGGGTGTAGGCTAAGACGTAGGTGCCCACCTCCTGCTCCAGTTCCCGGACCTTCTTCAACTGCTCCTCATTCAACGCGGCCAGGCTGACACCCAAAGTCATAACACACCTCCTTCCCCGCACGCAGCACCCAGCTGCTGCCCGACCTCGTCTCGTCCGGCGAGCCAGTCCCCGTCGGACCTCGACCGACCTGAGAGCCGGGTCCCAGACCGCTTCACTCTTGCTTCTTTCGCTGGACGGCTTGGATGTAGCCCATGGCCCGGAGCCGTTCGCGCTCTTCGGGGGTCAGTTCGACGGGCTCAGGAGTGGGCAGTTCCAGGCGCTTGCCCTGGCGGATGAGTTCGTACATTCGGGCCTCCAGCCATTGCGCCGCTTCTATGGGGGCCGGGGTGCGGTCGCTCATAGTCAGGAGGTTCCGGCTCTCGTCGTAGTCGTGGTAGGTATGGTAGAGGCCTCGGCCGCGTAATGTGTAGAAGACTTTGCTTCGGCCCACCAGGGCCGAGAGCCGGTCCCGCCAGGTCCGGTACTCCTGGACGAACTTGTAGCGCCCCAGTTGGTAGGTGCGCTGGTCGCGGTGCAGGTCGTCAAAGCACTGGTTCTCGGCGAAGACGGGAAGGTCCCGGCGCGACTCGCTCCCCTCCAGCAGGGGGAAGATGTTGGTCCCCTGCATGGGGCCGTCGTAGGTAAGCACCAGCGTGTAAAGCAGGCTGGGCATCAGGTCCACCAGGCCCACGTCGTAATCGAAGACGCTCCCGGCGAGCGCCCGGTCGGGAAAGCGCACCAGCAGGGGTACGTGGAGCAGTTCCTTCCACAGGTGGTAGCCGTGACAGGCCACCCGGCCGTGCTCGT
>CBDVDV010000064.1:0-17471 GCA_965372835.1 uncultured bacterium
GTCGGCGGGCGGATGGGTACCACGAACTGTGGACCCTGATGGAGACCATCTCGCTCGCCGATGAACTCACACTGACCGCGAGGCAATCCGGAGACATCCACCTCACCGTCTCAGGCCGACCGGCGCCGAGGGGCGAAGACAACCTGGTCGTCCGGGCCGCCAGGCTGCTCAAAGAGCGCTGTGGGGCGGAAGTGGGTGTGGACATCCGTCTGCACAAAGTCATCCCTGCGGGCACTGGTCTTGGTGGGGGCTCCAGCGATGCCGCGGCGGCGCTGGTGGGGCTCAGCCGGTTGTGGCACCTGAAACTTTCTGAAAGGGACCTGCTGGCCCTGAGTGCCGAGGTGGGCTCGGACGTCCCCTTTTTCGTAGCCACGCAACTAGCAGGCGGCAGCGGCGCAGCGGTCTGCTCGGGACGAGGCGAGCAGGTGGAACTGCTCGAGGCGACGGGCGACCGCTGGTACGTGCTGGCGTTGCCGCGGGAGGGAGTGTCCACCGCTTCGGTTTATGCTGCCCTCGGCGCCTCTTCCGACTTGACAACTGCCCTTGAGGATGTTAAGAAACTAAAGGAACGACTGCGAGGGGGCCACATCGATGTGCTTCGGCGCTGGTGTCACAACGACTTGCAGGAAACGGCATTGAGGGTTTCACCGGCGTGTCGTCGCGCCTATGAGGCAATGCGAGCGGAGGGGCTGCCCCAGGCGACGGTGTCGGGAAGCGGCTCGGCGTTGTTTTGCATCTGCGGGAGCGAGGAGGAGGCGCAGGAGTACGCTAGGAGGCTCCGCCAACGTCACCCGGTGGCGGAGTTCGACGCCGTCGTGGCGTGTAACGGGCCAGGTGCGCGATAGGCTGGAGCGACAGCAGAGCGCCAGGGAGGACAGCCATGGAGATCACCGAGGTTCGTGTCAGGTTAGCGGAGCGGAAGCAGGATCGATTGCGGGCCTTTTGCAGTGTGACTTTCGACGACGCCTTTGTCATCCGCGACGTCAAGGTCATCCAGGGCGACCAGGGGCTCTTCGTGGCCATGCCCAGTCGCAAACTCACCGACCGCTGTCCCTCCTGCAGCACCAAGAACCAGTTGCGCGCCCGCCACTGCAGCGAATGCGGCGCCAAACTCGCCGAGAACCGCGCTGAACTGGACGACCGTGGACGCCCCCGCCTCTACGTCGACATCGCCCATCCCGTCAACACCGAGGCCCGGGAGCGGATCGAGCAGGCGGTGCTGGTCGCCTACAAAGAAGAACTGGAGCGCGGTGGGGAACCGGAGTACCGTCCAGCGCCCACCGACGAGGAAGAACTTGGGGAACCGGAGTACCATCCAGAGCCCATCGACGAGGAAGAACTTGGGGAACCAGAGGAACTCGAGCGGTTCGTCGACTTCGAGGAGCCACCGACTCGGGAAAGTGAGCAGAAGCCTCCTGCTCCCGAAGCCCCTCCGGCGCCGAAGCCAGCGGAGCGCCGACACCGATTCGGCGAGGGCGTCTTCGAAGAGGAAGAGCCCAAGGGTAGCAGCGAGCCATAGCCGCCGGCGAGCGCCCGGTTTCCCCCAAGCATTTAGACTTGGTCTTAAACCTGAACCGCCCCTTCTCCTAAGGGCCGTCCAGCCATCTCCGACCCCTGACGGCAGGATCGCTGTCTGGGCCTGCGGCCCGGAGCGTATGGTGTTCCGCTTCGAGGGGAGATTTGCTTGCGCGGGCTCAGGGAATGTGATAGAAAAAACACTTTGGTCGATATGGGCACGCGTCTGTGGTTGGAGTCTGTGGTGAAGCGGAGCGGCGCTGAGGCCCTTGTGAATGCTCTGGTGGCCGAGGGTGTGGACGTCATGTTCGGCTACCCGGGAGGGGCGGTCATTCCCCTCTTCGACGTGCTCTACGACCGCACCGACATCCGGGTGGTACTGGTACGTCACGAGCAGGCGGCGGCCCACGCCGCCGACGGCTACGCCCGGGCCACGGGCAAGGTGGGGGTCTGTATCGCCACCTCCGGTCCCGGGGCCACCAACCTGACGACGGGCATCGCCACGGCCAACTTCGACTCCGTCCCCATCGTGGCCATCACCGGCCAGGTGCCCACCCACCTCATCGGCAACGATGCTTTCCAGGAGGCCGACACCACCGGCATCACCCGGCCGATCACCAAGTACAACACCTTGCTCAGCGATCCGCACAGAATCCGACAGACGGTCAAGGAGGTTTTCTACCTGGCCCGGTCTGGTCGGCCGGGGCCGGTGCTCATCGACTTCCCCTCCGACGTGCAGAAGGCCGAGGTGGATGACGACGACGATGCCGAGATCGACCTCCCCGGCTACAAGCCCAACCTGGAGGGGAACGCCCGGCAGGTCCGTTTGGCGGCGGAGGCCATCAACGCCAGCCAACGGCCCGTACTCTACGTGGGTGGTGGTGTCGTCATCGCCGGTGCCGCCCCTGAACTTCGGGAGTTAGCCGAGAACTCCCACATCCCGGTGACCATGACCCTGCTGGGATTGGGGGCCTTTCCGGGCGACCACGACTTGTCTCTGCGGATGTTGGGGATGCACGGCACCGCCTACGCCAACTACGCCATCCAGCACGCCGACCTCATTATTGCCGTGGGCGCCCGCTTTGACGACCGGGTGACGGGGAAGTTGGACGCCTTCGCCCCCCGGGTCGAGCGGGTCATCCACATCGACATCGACCCGGCGTCCATCAGCAAGAACATCCGGGTCGACATCCCCATCCAGGGCGACGCCAAGAACATCCTGGCCCAGTTGCTGCCGTTGGTCGAGCCCCAGACGCGGGAGGAATGGCTGGCCCAGGTGGCCGAGTGGAAGCGTGAGTTCCCCCTCACCTACGACCGGGACGCCCCCGGCCTCAAGCCCCAGTACGTGGTGGAGCAGATCTACGAGGTGACCGGGGGTGAGGCCATCATCGCTACCGAGGTGGGGCAGAACCAGATGTGGGCGGCCCAGTTCTACACCTTCAAGCGTCCGCGGCAACTCCTCTCCTCAGGTGGTCTGGGGACCATGGGCTACGGCTTCCCCGCCGCCATCGGCGCCCAGGTGGGCTGCCCCGACGCGGTGGTCTTCGATATCGCCGGTGACGGTTCCATTCAGATGAACATCCAGGAACTGGCTACCGCGGTGGCCAACAATCTGCCGGTCAATGTGGCCATCATCAACAACGGCTACCTGGGGATGGTCCGTCAGTGGCAGGAACTGTTCTTCCAGCGTCGCTACAGCCACACCAAGTTGGTGGGCAACCCGGACTTCGTCAAGGTGGCCGAGGCCTACGGGGCTACCGGCATCCTGGTGGAGCGTAAGGAGGAAGTCAGAGCGGCTGTGGAGCGGGCGGTGGCCACACCGGGGCCCGTCTTCATCGACTTCCGAGTGCTCCCGGAGGAGAACGTGTTCCCCATGGTGCCGGCGGGTGAGGCCATCGACCAGATGATCAGCGGCATGGCTTAAAGGGGCGGAAAGGATGCGACACGTCATCAGCGCCCTGGTGGAGAACAAGCCCGGCGTCCTGGCGCACATCTCGGGTATGTTCAGCGCCCGGGGTTTCAACATCGACAGCCTGACCGTCGGCGAGACCGAGGACCCCCGCTTCAGTCGGATGACCGTCGTCACCACGGGCGACGACACCGTCATCGAGCAGGTCCGCAAGCAGTTGGAGCGGGTGGTGGACGTCATCAAGGTGGTGGATTTCTCCGGGCAGGATTACGTGGAGCGGGACCTGATGCTCATCAAGGTGCACGCGCCGCCGGGCCGTCGGGGGGAGGTTTTTGAGCTGGCCGAGGTGTTCAAGTGCAAGGTGGTTGATATCGGGCCCAAGCACATCATGTTGGAGGTGGTCGGGCCGGAGAATAAACTCGAAGCACTCATCACCATGCTGAAGCCGTACGGCATCAAGGAAATGGCCCGCACCGGACGAGTGGGACTGCGTCGGGGCGCATAGCCAGGCGCGGAGAAGGAGCCAGAACATGGCCACCATCTATTACGACAAGGATGCCAACCTGGATTTGCTCAAGGCCAAGACCGTGGCCATCATCGGCTACGGCAGCCAGGGTCACGCCCATGCCCAGAACCTGCGCGATAGCGGCGTCTCCGTCGTCGTCAGCGACCTCGAGGGGACTGACAACTACGCCCTCGCCCTGGAGCACGGCTTCGAGCCCCTGACCGCCGACCAGGCGGCCGAACAGGCTGACATCATCACCATCCTGGTGCCCGACGAGTACCAGGCGGGCGTCTATAAGAACGCGATCGAGCCCGGTCTGGCCGAGGGCAACATGCTCATGTTTGCCCACGGTTTCAACATCCACTTCGGCCAGATCATACCCGCGAAGGCCGTCGATGTGGCCATGGTGGCTCCCAAGGGGCCGGGGCACCTGGTGCGCAGCGAGTTTGAGGCCGGCCGGGGCGTCCCCAATCTGGTGGCCGTCTTCCAGGATGCCACCGGCAATGCCAAGGACCTGGCCCTGGCCTACGCCAAGGGCATCGGCGGTACCCGCACCGGCGTCATCGAGACCACCTTCGCCGAGGAGACCGAGACCGACCTCTTCGGCGAGCAGACGGTGCTGTGCGGGGGCTGCACCGCGCTGGTCAAGGCCGCTTTCGAGACCCTGGTGGAGGCCGGCTACCAGCCCGAGGTGGCCTACTTCGAGTGCATGCACGAACTCAAACTCATCGTCGACCTCCTCTACCAGGGCGGGCTGAGTTGGATGCGCTACTCCATCTCCAACACGGCCGAGTACGGTGACCTGACCCGGGGCTCGCGGATCATCACCGAAGAGACCAAAAAGGAGATGCGCGCCATCCTCGAAGAGGTGCAGACCGGGGCCTTCGCCCGCGAATGGATCCTGGAGAACCAGGCCAACCGGCCCGTCTTCCGGGCCCTGGCCGCCAAAGACCGCCAGCACCTCATCGAGCAGGTGGGCCGTCGGCTGCGAAAGATGATGCCCTGGATCGAGGCCAAAGAGGTGTGACCTCGGCCTGTCATTGCCGATAATGTCTAATGGAGTGGCGTGGCCATCGGTGTCCGGCCGCCCATCCGCGGACCGGACGCCGGTAGGGCGGACTCCGCCATAGCCGCCTTGGCTGCGTCGGCCGGAAGTGGGGCGTAGGGGAACTTCTATCCCGCCCGGAGAGTAGCGGTGGACAGAGTCAAGAACTTCGTACTGAGTCATTTCGAGCAGTTGCTGATCTTGGCCATTGTCGGCGGGGTCTTTGCCGTCAACCTTGCCGGCATCACCAAACTGGCGGTCATCAACCTCTACTACCTTCCCGTCTTGGTGGCTGGCTACGTGCTGGGAAAGCGGATGGCCGTCTACACGGCTGTCTTCAGTGTTCTGGCGGTGATGTTCCTGGCCGTGCTCCGACCCCAGGCCTTCGCCGCAACGGGGCCGTCGGTATACTTTCTCGGGCTGCCCTTTCACGTCTGGCCCAACCTCCTCGGCTGGGCGGGCTTCCTGGTCCTCAGTGGCGTCGTCGTCGGCATCCTCTACGAGCAAAAGGAGGCCCGCATCCGCGACCTCCGCCAAGCCTACGTAGGCGTGCTGGAGATCCTCTCCAAGTACCTGGAGAGTGCCGACCGCTACACCAAGGGGCACTCCCTGCGCGTGGCCGACCTTTCCGTGGACATCGCCCACGGGATGGCCCTCGGTGAGGAACAGGTGGAGAACATCCGCGCCGCGGCCCTCCTCCACGACGTGGGCAAAATCGAAATCTCCGCCGACCTGCTCCGAAAGGCCGCTGATCTGAGCGAGGAGGAAAAGGCCCTCATGGACAGTCACGTCGAACGTGGGGCCAATATCCTCCGCTCCGTCGGGGGTGTGCTCAGGCAGGCCGTGCCCATCGTCCTGGCCCACCACCGGCACTACATCGATCCTGAGAGCGCGCAGGCGAGCGCGCAGGAAATCCCACTCGGGGCGCGCATTATCGCCGTGGCCGACGCCTTCGACGCCATGACCTCCGACCGACCCTACCGGGCCGGGATGCCCCCCTGGCAGGCCCTGCAGGAGATCGAGCGCTTCGCCGGCACCCAGTTCGACCCCAGGGTGGTGGCCGCCTTCAAACAGGCTATCTTCCCCAAGATCGAGGTCATCTGACCCCTGGCCATCGTCTCTGAGCACCCGCGCCAGGGCACCGACACGCGGTCGTCTGCCCCGCAAACGCCACCCCCCAGCCCTTGACGTCGCTGCCGAGAGGTCGTACCGTGCGCCCGGAGCGACGTTTGTATCTTCCACTCTCATTTCCGTTGCGAGGAAAGGTGCCGGCAACGTTCGTGCTCTGCGCAGGAGGCCGAGAGGACTCCTGAAGGCGGCGACGAAGGACGCTCTTAACCACCGACCGACTGATAAGGGAAGGAGGTTGTCATGGTCGCGCCGCATCCGACCACCTTAGACGCTGTGGTAGAGCGTCTGGAGAAGACGGAGCGACAACTCCGCTGGGCCAAGATCGCTGGCGTTGTCGTACTCCTCCTAATCGGCGCTGGTGCGCTGATGGGCCAGGCCCGACGCACACCTCGACTCGTAGAGGCGCAGGAGTTCGGCCTCCTGGACGCACGCGGAAAGCGCCGCGCCGCCCTGGGACTGCTCGCCGACGGCTCTCCCGCCCTGATGCTCTTCGACCATCAGCGGCGAGAGCGGGCCACTCTGTTCCTGTCGAAGGACGGCTCACCAGGCTTACTCCTCCTTGGCGAAGCGGGGAAGCCCCGCGTCGGTCTGGGCCTGCCCGCGGACGGCTCGCCGGGCCTGCACCTCTTCGACGAAGGCGGGAGGCTCCGCGCTGCTCTGGAACTCTCCGACAACGACGGCTCAGTGGGACTATTGCTCAGCGACAAGGCGGGGAAGCCCCGCGCGGGGTTCAGGCTGCGGTCGGACGGTTCGCCGAGCCTGGGCCTTGCCGATGAGGCGGGAAAGGACCGTGCCGGTCTCATACTGGACTCGGATGGCTCGCCTGCCCTGACCTTTGCCGACCAAGGGGGGAAGCAGCGCGCGGGACTGGCCTTGGAGCCGGACGGCTCGCCTGGCTTGATCCTCCTCGACACGGAAGGGAGACAGTGCGTGAGACTGCTGCTGCGCGCCGACGGCGCTTGGGGCCTGACCCTGGCCGACAAAGAGGGGAAGGATCGTGCGGTGCTGGGGCTGGACTCGGACGGCTCGCCGGAGTTGGAACTCTACGACCAGGCGGGGAAGCTCATCTTCCAAGCTCCGTAAGGGGTGAGGAAGACGGTTCCTGGAGGTCGCGGTGGGTAGGCAGGATTCTTTCCCCTTCCCCGTGGTGGATGAGTATCTGGGGACGTTGCTCGGTGTCGATCTGTCGGCGCTGGCTCCTGGGCGCGTCGGGGTGGTGGAATCTGACAACCGGCTTGGGCGACACCTCAGTTACGGTTTCGTCCACGCGCTCTGGTGGGTGTGGTTGGAGGATGGCCGATCGGCCGTGAGCGTTCCGCCCGGCGCCGGCGCCGTTGTGGCGAAGATGGTCCAAGGCGTTCGCCGGAGCCAGGACCGCTTCGACCTGTCTTTCATCAGGGAACTGAAACGTTCTGTGAACCAGGCCCTCAGTCGCGCCGGGCTGGAACCGGTGGACCGCGTCTTATCTGATCTCATGTTCGCCGGCAATGCCTCGCTCCTACGTCGGCACGCCCACGGCGACTGCCGGCGCCTCCTTGACGACAGCGTGCCGCCGGCAGAGGGCCTGAACCTGCCGACGCACTGTTTTCCGGATGGCATTGTGTACGGAGTCGTGGCCTGCGGTCGAGTCGTCTCCGTGGCTTTCACTCACCGCAGCGGGGTCATGGAGGACCGGATTGCCGACCTGGGGGTGGAGACGGCTGCCGGCTCCCGGCGGCGGGGCTATGCCAAGACCGCCGTCGCCGCCGTCGTAGACCACATCACCCGGGCAGGCGGTGAGGCCCTCTACAAGTGCGCGCCGGCCAACCTGGCCTCGGCCACCACCGCCCGCAGCGTCGGCTTCCTCCCCTACGGGAAGGGCCTGGTCCTCTCGGCGAAGGGCCCGAGACTGGCCGGAGAGAAATGACCCTGGCGTTTCACTGTGCCCACGTGCGACACTACAGGTGGAGTGCAAGGTCAACATCCTCACGTTGGCAACGGTGTTGGTGGAGAGGCTTGGCTGAGTAAGGAAGAGCAAGATGTGGACTGTGCGACTGGTCGGCGTGCTGGCGGTCTTCGTGTTGGTGAGCAGTATGGCGGATGCTGTTGAGGTGAGGCCCGGACACCCGCGCATCTTTCTCACCAAGGAGCAGATACCCGAACTTGCCGAGCGCTGTAAGCCCGGCGGCGCGGTGGCCGCGGAGTATGCAGCCATCAAGAAGTCCATCGACCAGGCCATCGCTCAGAAGAAGGCTATAAACGGTGCAGCGCTCCCCAGCCTGTGCATCGTCTACCAGGTTGAGAAGGCCCTGGGACGCGACACCACCGGGTACGTCAACTACCTGGTCAAGGGTCTCTGGGGCACCGACGGCAAAGGTGGCGGGTCCAGACTCCAGCCCGGTCGCCAGTGGTTCCCCGACCGCTGGGGAACGGTCCTTGAAGGATCCATGGGCGGCAAGGGGACATGGTTCGCTTGGGACGCCCTGGCTTATGACTGGTTCTACGACGCCCTGACGCCCGGGCAGCGAAAGCACTACGGCGACCTCCTCGGCCGCTGGCTTCACAGTTTTATGGGCCTGAAGCCCGAGCAGCCTGCCGAGATCACCCTCCAATGGGGCAACTACATCTACAACCAGACCTGGGCTCCCTGTGGCGGCTACGCCTGGGGCAACTACTACGGTCGGGATGGCGTGGGCAGCAAAACCCTCGTCGCCCTGGCCATTGCCGGTGAGGGGACCAAGTATGAGCGGTCGGCCCGGAAATGGCTCAACTCCTATGGCACGAAAGTGCCGGCCGAGTTCGTCCCCTACATCGAGAACATGGGTGGCGCCATGCCCAACGGCCCTGGCCACGGTGGCGGCGCAGCCCAGTCCATCATCTTGTCGATGGCGGCTTGGCGCTCAGGGACCGGCGAGGACCTCTTCGCCCGGTTCACAGCGGGCGGGCTGCGGGAGACGGTTTGGTGGCCGATCTTCGCACACCTGCCCCACAACCGGGCTTGGGCCCACCTCAACGACACCGGGGCAGGGGTGGTCCAGAGAGTGACGGGCTTCTCGTCGCGGGTGGCTCCGCTTCTGGCCGGTACCTACCGGCAGCCTCAGGCGCAATGGCTGGCCCTCAATGTTGCCGCCACGCCCGAGCGGCGAGGCTGGCCGTTCGTCCTCTGGTACGACCCTGAGGTGAAGCCGCTGGAGACGTCTGAACTCCCTTTGGCGCACCAATTCAAGGGCACCGGGCAGACCTACATGGTCAGCGACTGGTCCGGCCCGGACTCAACCTGGGCGTACTTCGTCTGTGGGCCACAATTCATCGGCTATCAGTCGGAGGAGAACGGCAACTTCCAGATCTACAAGGGCGGCGGCTTGGCCATGCGAGGCGGCACCGGCCGCTACTCGGGGGTTGCCTCCCCGCACATGAACACCGTTCTCGTCTATAATCCGAATGAGAAGGTCGCTCGCGACGGCCGCAACCACGGCGGAACTCTCCCCGGCGCGGGCTCGCCTCCGAAGCCTGAAGAGCGCGGGACCATGCTCGCCTACGAGAACACGCCTGAATACACCTACGCCTGTGGCGACCTCACCAAAGCCTACAGCAGCACCAAGGTGGCCAACTACACCCGCCAGTTCCTCTACCTGCGCGGCGAGCCCGAGTGCTTCGTCGTCTACGACCGCGTCGACTCCACCAAAGCCGGGTTCCCCAAGATGTGGCTCCTGCACGTGATGAACGAACCCGTCCTCTACGCGGGCGACCGCATGGCTCAAAAGAACGGCTCCGGCGAGGGATTCACCACCTTCGCTGGTGCTGACCGCTCCATTTCCAGTACCTTTACCCCTGACAACAACCCCGAGAAAAACGGCCGGGGTCAGTTCAAGTCCTCGGGCTTCGGCGCACTGATGTGCCAGACGCTCCTGCCTGAGCAGGCGCGCATCACCAGCCGGGGCGGACCGGGCTTCGACAACTGGGGCTGCCCCTACGACCCCAAGGACAACAAGAACTTCGGTCCCCGCGGCGGCGAGGGCAGCGCCCTCATCGACCGTTCCTGGTACCGCCTGGAGGTCGAGCCCACGGAGGAGGCGAAAGCGACCGAATTCCTCCACGTCCTCTCACCCATCCTCATGCACAAGGGCGCAGCGAGAACACCTCAGCAGTTGAGACTAACCGACTTCCCCGCCGTCACTGAGCAGCAAGTGACACCCGGTGCCGTGTCCTTCCGCATCGAGCAAGGAAACGCAGCCTGGCGAATAACGCTCCGCCGAACCGGGGAACCGGGAGGCACCGTCGAGCACCTGAAGAACGGCAAGAGCACCGGTCGCTGGGACCTGCCCACGGAGATCAGGCCCAACGAGCCAGTTGTTAGCGGCTGAGTATCGTTTCCGCTATGGCGGGCATGGGAGCGGGAGAACAGGGATGTTGGGATTCTTGCGTTTTCTGCTTGACGGCGGGGTCGGCATCGGCGATAAAAGATTGGTGAGACGTTTACCGGTGGAGTTGGTGACATGATGCAGTTTGCAGACCAGGGCCGCTTCTTGCTACATTCCCTGGCACTACCGCGCCCGCTAATCAGCGGGGCGGGGTGACCAAGGGAGGCCTGTAGGGTCTGCGCTGAAAGACTGATAGAATAGAGCCCTGAGACCTCCCGGTTTCAGGGCTTTTTACTTCTACATGAGTGCTGAACAACAAGATAAGGTGATAGAACGATGGACAAGGTGATTATCTTCGACACCACGTTGCGAGACGGCGAGCAGTGTCCCGGGGCCAGCATGAACACGGCCGAGAAGTTGGAGGTGGCTCGGGCCCTGGCTGCCCTCGGGGTGGACGTGATGGAGGCGGGCTTCCCCATCGCCAGCCCCGACGACTTCGAGGCCGTGCGCACCATTGCCCGGGAGGTGCGCGGACCCATCATCTGTGGGCTGGCCCGTTGTCGGGAGGAGGACATCGACCGGGCCGCAGAGGCCCTCCGCGGGGCCGAGCGCGCTCGCATCCACGTCGTCCTGGCCACCAGCAAGATTCACCGCGAGCGCAAGTTAGAGATGGCCCGGGAGGAGATCCTCCGCTTGGCCGTCGAAGGGGTGAAGCGGGCCAAGCAGTACGTGGAGGACGTGGAGTTCTCCCCCGAAGACGCCTCCCGCACCGAACGTGAGTTCCTGGCCCAGGTCGTGGAGGCCGCCATCGATGCTGGGGCCACTACCGTCAACATCCCTGACACGGTGGGGTACGCAGTCCCACCCCACTTCCGGGAGGTCATCGAGCATCTGTTCGAGGACGTGCCCAATATTGACAAGGCCGTCGTTTCGGTCCACTGCCACAACGACCTGGGCTTGGCCGTGGCCAACTCACTGGCCGCGGTGGAGGCCGGGGCCAGGCAGGTCGAGTGTACCATCAACGGGCTGGGCGAACGGGCCGGCAACTGCTCGCTGGAGGAGTTGGTGATGGCCATGCGCGTGCGCGCCGACCGCTTCAGCGTGACCACCAACATCAGGACCCAGCGGCTCTACCCGGTGAGCCGACTGGTCTCGGCCGTCAGCGGCATGATGGTTCAGCGGAACAAGGCCATCGTCGGCGAGAACGCCTTCGCCCACGAAGCGGGCATCCACCAGCATGGCGTGCTCAAGGACCGCCGAACGTATGAGATTATGGACCCGGCTGAGGTGGGTGTGGTCCAGAGCCGACTGGTTCTGGGCAAGCACTCGGGGCGTCACGCCCTCCGGGCCCGGGTCAAGGAACTGGGTTTCGAGTTGACCGATGAGCAGTTGGACCGGTGCTTCGAGCAGTTCAAGGTGCTGGCCGACAAGAAGAAAGAGGTCTTCGACCAGGACGTCGAAGCCCTCATCGAGGACGTCGTGAAGGAAGTGCCCAAGGTGTACGTCATCGACAGTTTCCACATCAGTTCGGGCAGCGCCACCATCCCCACGGCAGCGGTGCGCCTGAAGAAAAACGGGGAATCGAAGAGGCCGGAGACCCAACTGCTCGAAGACGCCGCCTGCGGCGACGGGCCCGTGGACGCGGTCTACAAGACCATCTCGCGCATCGTGGGTATCGCCCCCACGCTGATCGATTACCACATCCGGGCGGTGACGGGCGGACGCGACGCACAGGGTGAGGTCAACATCGAGGTCTCCCACGAGGGCCGAACCTTCCGCGGCCGAGCCGTCTCCACCGACATCATCGAGGCCAGCGCCCAGGCCTATGTGGACGTGCTGAACAAGATCGTGAGCGCCGAGGGCACACCCACGACCCCTGAGGAGGAGCGCCCGCGGGTATGATTTGCGTCTCCCTTGTTGCCGGTAACAGAGAGCAACTCCTCAAGGACTTGGAGCAGGCGGCCCGGGTAGCCGACCTGGTGGAGTTCAGGCTCGACTACATGCCCGGGGCGCGACCCCGGGAACTGGCGACCCTGGGCCCGCTCCCGGCCATCTTCACCTGTCGTCGGCGCGCCGACGGCGGGCGCTGGGAAGGAAGTGAGTCCGACCGAGTGGCCCTTCTTCAGGAGGCGGTGGATGTCGGCGCTGCCTACGTGGACGTCGAGATGGACGCCGTTGGTGCCCTTGCTCGAAAGCTGGCCACCAAGACCATCGTCTCCTACCACAACTTCGAGGAGACCCCCGAGGACTTGGCCGCCATCTTTGCGAAGATGGCTGCCCTGAAGCCCGACCTGGTCAAGGTGGTCACCATGGCCCAGGACATCGCTGATAGCGTCCGGCTCTTCCGTCTTCTACGAGAGGCAGCGCTGCCCACCATCGCCTTTGCTATGGGGGAGCGGGGTCTGGTGAGCCGGGTCCTCACTCGGAAGTTCGGAGGCTATCTCACCTTCGCCGCCCTACGGCGCGGGGCTGAAAGCGCAGCGGGGCAACTCACCGCTGCCGAACTGCAATCGCTCTACCATTACAAGGAGATCACAGGCGACACCGCCGTCTATGGCGTCATCGGGAAGCCCATCGCCCACAGCCTCAGCCCCCACATCCACAACGCTGCGTTCCGGCAGGCCGGGCTCAACGCGGTGTATTTGCCTTTCCTGGTGGACGACGTGGTGGAGTTCGTCCGCGCCTTCGAGGCCGTTCCCGTGTCGGGCTACTCTGTCACCATCCCCCACAAGGTGGCGGTGATGGACGTTCTGGACGAGGTGGACCCGGTGGCCCGGGACATCGGCGCCGTCAACACGGTAGTGCGTCGGGAAGGGACTCTCCTGGGCTCCAACACCGACTGCCCGGCGGCCATGAGCGCCCTGGCCAACGCCCTCGGTGGTCGCCAGGGCACCGAGTCTCCTCTGGCCGGGAAGCGGGTGGTGCTACTGGGCGCCGGGGGCGCGGCCCGGGCCGTGGCTTACGGACTCACACGGGCGGGGGCTCAGGTGACCATCCTCAACCGCACCGTGGCCAAAGCCGAGGCCTTGGCCAAAGAGTTGGCCGCCGAGTGCGGTGGGCTGGACGAGTTGGCCGATGTGACCTGTGACGTGCTCATCAACACCACCTCCGTGGGGATGCACCCGCGGGTGGAGGAGAGCATCGTCCCCGCTCAGGCCCTGCGTCCGGGGATGGTGGTCTTCGACGCCGTCTACAACCCGATGAAGACCAGGCTCCTGGCCGAGGCCGAGCAGGCGCGGTGTGTGACCGTCTCGGGCGTGGACTGGTTCGTGGAGCAGGCGGCGCTGCAGTTTGAGACCTGGACGGAGCAGCCCGCTCCCAGGGAACTCATGCGCCGAGTGGTGGTGGAAAACCTGACCGCAAAGCAACCGGGCGCAGATCAATGAACGTCATTCTCATCGGCTTCCGCTGCACGGGCAAGACGGCGGTGGGCCAGGAACTGGCCCGTCGGCTGGGCCGGCCGTTCATCGATGCCGACACCTGCCTCCAGGAGCGCCAGGGGAAGACCATCGCCGAAATCTTCGCCGAAGGTGGTGAGTGTCTCTTTCGGCGACTGGAGCAGGAGGTGATCGCCGAACTGACAGAGCGGGACGGTCTGGTACTGGCCGCCGGCGGCGGGGCAATCCTGGATGAGAACAACGTGCGCAGGCTGCGGGCCTCGGGCCGGGTGGTTCGGCTGACCGCCTCCTTGGAGACCATTCTGGCTCGACTGGAAGAAGACGAGAAGACCCGTAGTGAACGACCCCGGCTCACTGCTGAGGAGGACATGCGCCGGGAGGTCGAGCGCCTGCTCACCTACCGCGAGCCCTTCTACCAGCAGGCCGCGGACATCACCATCGACACCGAAGGCAAGGGCATCGACCAAGTGGCCGACGAGGTCATCCGGGAACTGGGCGCCCAGGGTCAGCCCTGAGCGCCCCGCTCCTTTTCCCTTGAGCCATGCCCACGCGCTCACTACACTGAAGCCGTCGTAGTTGGGGGCCCGCGCTCAGGCGGCGGGTGCGGCGTGATGTGGGAGGGCGGACATTGCTGTCCGCTAAGCCAGGTCAGGCAAGAATGCCTGACCTCCGACTTCTGCGAGGAGACTCGGGCGGGAGGACGGTGGTCGAGCGGGTCCTGTATTCGGTGGCGGCCTTTTGTTTCGGTGCGGCGGTGGGCAGTTTCCTCAACGTTGTGGTGTACCGCTTACCAAGGGGGAAGTCGCTCATCTGGCCGCCCAGCCACTGCCCACACTGCCAGCACCAACTCAGCATGGCCCGCGACAACATCCCCATCCTGGGCTGGTTCGTGGTGCGGGGGAAGTGTCGGTACTGTGGGGAGCCGGTCCCTTTCCGCTACGCGCTGGTGGAGTTTATGACGGCGTGTTTCGTGCTGGCAGCGTACTGGTACCTGGTCTGGCATCAGGGCCTTACGGTTGGGCATTACATCGTGTGGACGGGTCTGGCCCTGGCCATCGTGGCCGCCGGGCTCATCGACCTCCGCTACTACATCATCCCCGACGCCATCACCAAGGTGGGCATGGTGATCGCCCCGGTGGTGAGCCTGCTGGTGCCGAAGATGATGCCGGCCATCGACGCGGCGCTGGTGTGGAAAGGGCACGAAAGGCTTCAGGCCCTGGCTGGCAGCCTGGTGGGGATGGCTGCCGGCGCCGCGTTCGTCTACCTGATGGGAGTGGTGGGGAAGGCGCTCTTCCGCCGGGAGGCGATGGGCTTTGGCGACGTGAAGTTTGTGGCCATGATTGGCGGGTTCCTGGGCTGGCAGGCCATCGTCTGGACTTTCATCATCGGTTCGATTCTGGGCTTGGCCTTCGTCCTCGTCGGCCTGGTGCGGACGGAGAAGGGGGCTCTGCCCTTCGCTCCCAGCCTTGGTCTGGGGGCTATTGCCTTCATGGTCTGGCAGCAGCCGCTTGTGCGCCAGTTGGTGGAGTTCGGCGGTGCGTTCCGCTGGGTCCTCTTTTCGACTGACTGAGGTCCTGTGGACCGGTTGAAGGAAGGGGGTGTGTTGTGAAGAGTGTATGGGTGGTCGGTGCACTGGTCGTGGGCATGTTGGCCGGTGGCTGCGCCAATGTCGAACGGTTGGAGATGCAGGTGGCGGACCTCTCTTCCCGGCTTGCCGCCACCGAGGCCGAGCGCGATCGGCTTCAGGATGACGTGGCTGGGCTCCAGGAGCGGAATCAGGCCCTGCGCCAGCAACTGACAGAGGCCCAGGCCGGCACCGAGGAGTTGGCTGAACTCCGTCGCCGGCTGGGCGGGGGCATCGAGGTGTCGCTCCGGGGAGGGTTGGTTGTCATCGAACTGCCCGAGAGGGTGCTCTACAGGAGCGGCCAGGCGAAACTGACCACCGGCGGCAAGGCGACCCTGCGCAAGGTCGCCGCCGCGCTCAACAGTCAGTTCGCCGGTTACCCCGTCCGCGTCGAAGGCCATACCGACAGCGACCCCATCCGTCGCACCCGCAAACTCTACAAGAGCAACTGGGAACTGTCAGCAGTCCGGGCCCTCGAGGTGGTCCATTTCCTCACCGAGCAGTGCGGCCTGGACGCCAAGCGGGTCCACGCCGCCGCCTTCGGCCAGCATCAGCCCGTGGCCCCCAACACCACCCCGGCCAGCAAGCAGCGCAACCGGCGGGTGGCCATCGTGGTGCTGCCGGGGGGGAAGAAGTAAGTCGATGGGCCGTCGCCGGGTCGTGGTTGTCGATTACGGTATGGGGAACCTGCGCAGTGTGGCCAAGGCCCTGGAGCGGGTCGGCGCCGAGGTCCGGGTGAGTGCCCGCCCCGAGGACGTTGAGCAGGCCGGGAAGTTGGTCCTGCCCGGTGTCGGGGCCTTCGCCGCGGCTATGGCCGAACTGAGCCAGAGGGACTTGGTGGAGCCGCTGCGGCGGTACCTGAGGGAGGACCGGCCCTTCCTGGGCATCTGCCTGGGACTGCAACTGCTGCTGGAGAAAAGTTACGAGGAGGGCGAACACCGGGGACTGGGCGTCCTCGCCGGCGACGTGGTGCGCTTTGAGCCGACCGACCCGAACTTGAAGGTGCCCCACATGGGCTGGAACCAGTTGCAGACGCGGCCGGGGGTGCCTCTCTTTGCCGGGGTGCCCGAGGGGGCTGACGTTTATTTCGTGCATTCGTTCTACGTGCGTCCGCCGAGCGAGGTGGTGGCCGCTGAGACCGACTACGGGGGGCCGTTCTGCTCGGCCGTGTGGCAGGGCCGGGTTTTTGCCACCCAGTTCCACCCGGAAAAAAGTCAAAAAGTAGGCTTGCGAATCCTGGCTAACTTCGTATCTTTATAGGCGGCGATGGCCTGAGGCCAAGTGCGGGAAGGCTCGGATGATTGTCATTCCTGCGGTTGACATCCGCGGCGGGCGTTGTGTGCGCCTGGTGCGGGGGAAGCCCGACGCGGAGATGGTCTTCTCCAACGACCCCGTTGAAGCGGCTATCCGCTGGGAGCAGCAGGGCGCCCGCTACCTTCACATCGTCGACCTGGACGGCGCCTTTGAGGGCGCGCCGATCAATATCTGCGTGGTCAAGAACATTGTCAGTTCACTTTCCATTCCAGCCCAGGTGGGTGGCGGGATCCGCTCCGACGAGACCGTGGAGCGTCTGCTCGACGCCGGTGTCGCCCGCGTCATCCTGGGCACCCGAGCCCTGGACTCCCACGACTGGCTGGGTGAGTTGTGCGAGAAGTTCTCCGGACGCGTCGTCGTCAGTGTGGACAGCGTGGAGGGGAAGGTGGCGGTCCGGGGCTGGACCGTGGTCAGCGACACGTCCGTAACCGAACTCCTGGAGCGCCTGGCCAAGGTGCCCCTGGCCGCCGTCATCTATACGGACACCTCCCGCGATGGCACCCTGACCGGTCCCCACTTCGAGCAGATCGCCACGGTCGTCGATTCCACCGCTATCCCCGTCATCGCTGCCGGTGGCGTCACCACCCTGGACGACGTCCGCCGACTGGCCGAGATGAACCTCGAGGGGGTCATCATCGGTCGCGCCCTCTACGAGGGCACCATCACCCTCCCCGAAGCCAACCGCATCGC
>CBDVDV010000065.1:0-17436 GCA_965372835.1 uncultured bacterium
TGTCCTGCCCCCATTGCGGCACGGTAGTGACAGTACCTGCTCCGCTGCCTGCAAGCCCCACGGCGCCGACAGGTGCCGTACCTGTCGCACCGGAGCGACCTGGGAGATCACAGGCGCCCCCACTGCCGCCGCCCCTACCACCGCCGCCCGCACGGGCGGGTGCCACGTCGCCGGGACCGAAGGGAGCCGGCACACCAGGGGCGTCAGCACGGGCGTCAGAGCGCGAAGCCACCTCCTCCTACCAGAGGGCGATCCCGTACGCGGTCTTGGGGCTTGCGGTATTGTTGCTGCTTCTCTTGCTGCTCCTTCTGTTCCTGAGGGATGGGGGTGGCGGGACAAGTGGCTGGCTCGTCGGTGAGGGGGGAGGGCGCGGCGCCGGGGGTGGGGCTGTTAGCCCTGGCTCCGGCGGGGGAGGCGGCGCGACCGCAGGCGCCTCCGCGAACGAGGACGCTGAAGGCGAGGCCGAGGGGAGCGAAGATGCTGAGAGGGCTGATGAACCCACGCTGTTGGTACACGCTCACCAGGAGGGGCCTCCCATCACCAGCGGCGAGAACAGTGGTGGTTCTGGCGGCGGTTTTCTTATCGGAGGTGAACCAGGGGGAGGTGGTCGGCAGGGGACGACGAATTTCTTCGGGATCGCGGATGACGGCAGTAACTTCGTCTATGTGGTGGACCGCTCTGGGAGCATGGGCGGGGGAAAACTCGAGCAATTGAAGGAAGAGTTGGTCAGCTCCATTGACAAGCTCGAGAAAAGTCACAGGTTCTTCGTCATTTTCTATGACGGTACCGAGTTACCGATGCCTGGTGGAATGGCTGAGGCTGACGATGGTGGTAAAAAGAGGGCGCGCAACTGGATCGCAGGCGTTTCTCTCGGAGACTCGACAGCACCTGCCGAGGCTCTACGCATGGCCATCGAGATGAAGCCCGACGCCATATTCTTCATGACCGACGGGATAATACCCTCGGATACTCCGGAAGTGGTTCGCCAGGCTAATCCCAGAAAGAACGTGCGCATTCACACAGTCGGCTTTGGCAGCATGGCTGACGCGCCCGTGCTGCAAACCATCGCCGAAGAGAACAACGGCGTGTTTCGTCATGTTGACGTCAAGGGTTATCCTCCTCGTGGACGGCCACGCCCACGGAGGTTCCCTTTTTGATAAGAGCGGTCCCGTCAGGAAGGGAACTTTCAGGAGGATGGCCGGCGAGGGGGTCGTCCCCTGGGTACGGGGGACGTTTCGTTCAGGCTCTACTGGTCTCCCCGGAGGAATGACATAGATCTTCACGTGATTGACCCCAGTGGTCATCACCTATGGTATAGGGCGATGGGCTGTCCTTGTGGTGGGGTGCTGGACCGAGACGACACGACCAGCGGCGGCCCTGAGAACATCCATTGGCCAACTGGAAAGGGGCCGCGTGGAACGTACATGTATTACGCTCTCTATTGCGCAGGTTCTGGACGGAAAACAGTCACACTTGAGGTCCGCAAGAAAGGTGAAGTCGTAGAGAGGCACACCGTCCTCCTCAGAAGAGCCAACGACACCTCCAGACATTATACCTACACGCATTGGACCTGACATCCTGTGGTGAAAGTTGGTCTTCGGGCTGAGGGTTGCTCCTGTGTTGGATAGTCTGCCGGTAGTTGTTGGCCGTGTGGGAGCCGCTTTATGCCCGTGGCCGGCAAATCGAGCAGGGGGTGTACCCCAGTCTTTTAGCCTGATCGAGTGAAATGGGAGTCTTGCTTTTGAAAAGGCTACGGCGACCTCTCCGATGATACTTCATGCCGGTGCGGGTGATATAGACTGTGACTTTTTGGGTCTGCTCGGCGGCGGGGGTTTCTGGTCCCCTGACGGTGTTGTAACCACGAGTAGCGCAATCGGTGTGGACGAAACAACGGGAGCGCGCAAGCTCTGTCGGGCCTCGCGTGTCGGCCGCTCGTAGAGCCGAGAAGGCTCCATCTGTTGAACGGATGCTTAGTGTAGGCGCGCCCGTATGCCTGGGGGGCGATCTTACGGTTCACAATAAAGGCGGCCGGAACCCGGTAGAGGTAAGCGAGGCCCGCGCGGCGTCTCGGCTCCTTGACCTTGGTGGACACCATCGGTAAGATGCTGGGGCCGAGCGTCCGACCTTCGCCAACTGGTCCTGCTGGGGTAAGCCAGTGACAAGCAAACGCCGACGTCTGGGTGGCTTCGAGCTCGTGGGGGAGATCGGGCGCGGGGGGATGGGCGTGGTCTACGAGGCCATCCAGCTCTCCCTCAAGCGCCGGGTCGCCCTCAAGGTCCTCCCTTCCGGCACCATTCCTGAGGAGCGCGACATCGAGCGCTTCCGCCGTGAAGCCCAGGCAGCTGCGCGCCTTGACCACCCCAACATCGTCCCCATCTACGCCCAGGGCGAGGAGCGAGGCACCTACTACTACGCCATGAAACTGGTCCGGGGCCAGTCCGTGGACAAGGTCATTCGGGAGGTGCGGAGCCAGTGGAAGGCATTGCAGTCGCCTGGTCGCTCGACAGCGCTCACCCGGGAGTACGTGCGCACCGCAGCCCGGCTTGCCATGGAGGCGGCCCAGGCCCTGGAGTATGCCCATTCCCAGGGGGTCATCCACCGGGACATCAAGCCCCACAACCTCATTCTCACTCCCGAGGGGCACCCGATGATTACCGACTTTGGCCTGGCGCGCTTCCTGGGTGCTTCTCGGATGACCATGTCCGGGGAGATGATGGGGACGCCAGCCTACATGAGCCCGGAGCAGGTGCGCGCCCAGAAGGAAGCCATCGATCACCGCACCGACATCTACTCGCTGGGTGTGACGCTCTATGAGATGCTGGCGCTGGATATACCCTTTCGAGGTGAGACCCGGGAAGCCGTCCTCAGGCAAATCTTGATGGAGGACCCTACTCCACTCCGCGAGCTGAACCCTGGCATCCCCAAGGATCTCGAGACCATCTGCCATAGGGCCATGGAGAAGGACCCGGACCTCCGCTACCAGACAGCCGAACTCTTTGCCCACGACCTATATTGCTTCCTCGAAGGTCCTCCCATCACCTCCCGTCCCGTTGGCCCGCTCAGCCGACTCTACCGCCGGGCGAAGCGCCGAAGAGCACTGACGGGTGCCATCTGCGCTGCTGTGGCTGGGGTCCTTCTGGCGCTCGCCGTAGCTGTTCACTTCGGCATCCAATCCTACCGCACCCCCCGGCGCGAACTCGGAGCCCAGCGCCAGGCCGAGCAGGAGCGCGGCCGCACCGAGACTGAGCGCCAAACCAAGGAAGCTGAAACAGCTGCCAGGCTCGAAGGGCAGCGCCCGGACTTTTTTGCTGACGCACGCGTTGTTGCGACGCTCACCGGACATGGCAACTCGGTGCTCTCCGTGGCTTTCAGCCCCGATGGCAAAATGCTGGCTTCGGGAAGCGCACGCATCAAACTCTGGGATCTGGCTACACAGACGGAACTTCGCACCCTGGCGGGGCGTGGGGTGGTTGCCTTCAGCCCCGATGGCAGGATCTTGGCTTCGGGAAGTGGGAACAAAGCCATCCAACTCTGGGATGTAGCCACGGGCGGGCCACTCCGCACCCTCAGAGGGCACGACAGTCCGGTGTACTCCGTTGCCTTTAGCCCCGATGGCAGAACCTTGGCTTCGGGAAGTCACGACAAGACCATCAGACTCTGGGATGTCGCTACTGGGAGAGAACTCCGCACCCAGGACGGACATGCTGGTCAGGTGTTCTCCGTTGCCTTCAGCCCTGATGGTGAGACTCTGGCTTCGGGAGGTGAGGATGGTACCGTCAGGCTCTGGGGTGTCGCTACGGGGAGAGCACTCCGCACGCTCACTGGTCACACATCCCTCGTGTACTCCGTTACCTTCGGCCCCGATGGCAGGACACTGGCTTCGGGGAGCTTCGATAAGACCATCAACCTCTGGGATGTAGCAACGGGGGGAAGGCTCCACACCCTGGCCGGACATGCTCATTTGGTGTGGTCCGCTGCCTTGAGCCCCGATGGCAAGATCCTCGCTTCGGGAAGCGAAGACGACACTATCAAGCTCTGGCGTGTAGCCACAGGCAGACAGCTCTGCACCCTCGCCGGACACAGGGATGGTGTCTCGTCCGTGGCCTTCAGCCCTGATGGCAAGACTCTGGCCTCGGGAGGCGCGGACCGGATCATCAAGCTCTGGGACGTGGTGACAGGACCATCAAGCTCTGGGAGGTAGCTACACGGCGAGAACTTCGCATCCTGACCGGACATACTGACTGGGTGCTCTGCCTTGCCTTCAGCCCGGATGGCAAGACCTTGGCTTCGGGAGGCAGGGGTGACCATTCAATCTCTGGGATGTGGTTAGCGGGACGGAGGTGATGGTCCGTGAGCGGTCGTGCCGCCCACCAACCTGGCAGCGTCGCCACCGTCGGGCAGCGAGACCAAACTGCGTACGAAGGATGACAGCAGCAACGAGACCAAGTTCAAAATGTGCCGTCGGCAGAAAGGCACCGCCGGCTGGGTCTGCATTACTGAAGCCCGTGCGGACGTTACCGCCTGCGGTGATGCGGGCCGGGGACGCCTCCGAAGTCTGGACGTGCAGATTCAGAATCCGATCGTCCATGAATGCGAGCGGGCCTCGACGGCTCCCTCGGCCCGGACCGTGCAACTCAAAGTCAGCCGCTAACTATACCTGTGCGGAGCCCCTTGAATGGAGCAGGGGTCAACTGAGGGTATGCTGAGGTCAAGACCGTCCTTGGTTGACGCGGCAAATGCGTATCACGACGCGCTTCAGACCCCAAAGGAAGTGACTGCACGAGCCGTAACCTATTGGCGCATCATGGGTCAGTGGTAGCGGGGGAGGGATTCGAACCCCCGACACGCGGATTATGATTCCGCTGCTCTAACCGCTGAGCTACCCCGCCAATCCGCTGCTGGCAGTTTCCCTACGACTGCTGCCGAAGGTCACCCCTCCTGCTCGGTGGCTTCCGGTTGCCCAGCAGGGGACGACCCGCCACCTGTATCTTCCCCGGAGTAGGCCCCGATGTCAAGCCGCTTCCAGGGCGGCGGCGCCACCTGAACGGGGTTCCGGGAGTGGGCGCTGAGCGGTCGTCGGCTGGTTGAGCGGGTTCAGAAGTAGACCGAGTGGCCCTGGCCCAGGAAGAAGAAGTAGTCGATGAAGGCCACCATCCCGGCCCCGGCGAAGTGGCCGATGATGAGCCCCAGGAAGAAGGGCCGCGCTTTGGTGAAGAGTTGCAGGCCCCCCAGCCTGATGATGGCCGTCTTGATGAGCCAGGCCAGGAAGATGGACAACATGCACCAGGTTATCTGGGTGACCGAAGCCACGGCGAAGCCCAAGGGGTGCAATGGCACCCCGGGGATACGGTAGCGGGCGGCGATGATCAGGCCCCCCACCACCGCCCCCACCCCCAGCATCGTCAGCCTCTTGGTGTCGGGCGGGAAGGGGTTCTTGAGTTTGGTGACCAGGTTCCTGAAGGGGACCTCGGCCCCGCTGGCGAAGGCCCATTCACTCCAGTTGAAAGCGCCGTGCTGGTAGCCCAGATAGATGGTGTAGAAGACGCTGACCAGTATGCCCACCCCCAGCGCCAGCACGACGGCCTGCACCACCGCCCGCCGACCAAGCCTCCTGGTAGTGCCCAGGTGGGCTGCGTTGGCGGCGAAGGGCATGAACTCGACGATCATGTCGCACAGCCAGGCGTAACTGAAGGCCAGGCTGGTCATGGTGACCTTGCTGATGGCGTGGACGCCCAGGGTGCGGATGGCGAAGGTCTGGGGGATGAGCGGACCCCGCACGAACACCAGCCCACCCTCGATCACACAGCGGGTCACCCCCAGGTAGAGGATGAGCGTGGCGAAGAGAAACATCACCACCACCAGCGGACTCATCCCCGACTTGTACATCCACACGGCGATGTAGGCCACGGAGAGGATGAGGGCCCAGACCGCGGTCCGGTAGGAGAGCAGTTCCCGCGAGTCGTCCACCGAAGGGTCGCCCCGGAAGGCCTTGCGGAAGACCTGTTTGAGGTGGGCCCGGGCCACCCACAACCCCAGAAGCACCATCACGGCGAAGGCGCCGAAGCCCTGCCAGGCCATAGCCGCGTTGGTGGAGGAGTAGGTGTCGGGCTCGCCGACGGTGAAGCCAATCTTATTGAAGATGGCCTGCTGCACCATCCCCAAAGCCCAGAAGAACCAGATGCTGAAGGAGACGTCTAAGTTTACGAAGTAGGTCAGGCCGATGACCAGCGGGGAAATGAGCAGCCTCACGGCCGGGAAGTTGGGGAAACTCATCCACCGGTCGAACCGGATCGTGCTCCACGCCGGGTAGAAGTAGGAAACCGCGTTCCAGCAGGTGATGAAAAAGGGAATCAAGAAGCCCGCCCAGAAGACCCGGTTGCGCAGAAAGGCGGGCAGGAGCCGGTCGTCGTCGGAGCCCTCCACCATCTGCAAAGGCACCTCGTTCAGGGGGAAGACAAGCCGCTCGTTCTCCACCCACTGTCGGCGCATGATGGCCACGATGGCGAAACTGGCCACCATCACCGCCGCGATGAGTGGCAGCCACCAGGCCAGGGGCACCAACCAGGCCCGCCAGGGAATGCTCTCACCGGGTGGGAGCCCCTGGTAGAACCAGGTAATCGCCTGGCGGTCCTGGGGGCAGGCCCACTTGGGGATGTACTGGTGGAAGAGGTCGGCCCACCCATTTTCCGGGGTGGCCAGGTAGTAAGGGACCGAGATGATGCTCAGGAGGTAACTGGTCATCCCGTAGGTCACGGGCTGGCCGCCCACCATGACCATGATATAGATGAGCAGCATCTCCCGGGGTGAAAGTGCCCAGCCCCGGCCAAGTTTCTTCAGGGTCGCGTTCACCACCGTCACCACGAGGAGGAAGGGGAAGATGAGTCCCAGGGGCAGGTAGTTGGTGTAAAAGAGGGTCGTCTTCATCCGGTAGTGGCCGTAGGGGCCGGCTATGGCCAGAAAGACCACCAGGATGAGCCCGATAAAGAGGGCCCGGTGGGGGAGCCCTGTTCCCTGCTCCTGCAACTGTGGCGAGGATACGCCCCTGCGCTCGGCCAAGGTCCTCCCTTCCCATGTACGACACAAACCTTCACCGGCGCCTGCTCACTGGTGAGCGGCGAGCATACTGTACTCGCCCCTGCGCCGTGCTTGCAAGCGTCGTCTGCCTGGGTCGCCGCAGCCCCTGAGGCTGCGGCCCGCGTGTCAGCCCCCTCCGCAGAAGGGGAGAAGGAGGTGTCGGAGAGCGGGCGGGCTCCCGCAGACACCATCTCCGCACGGCTTGCCGACTCAGGGCGGTTTAGGCTTGACACCGGAGTCGCAGTTGTGGTAATCAAACAGTGTCTTATCCGTGAGCCGAAGTGGCGGAATTTGGCAGACGCGCTAGGTTCAGGACCTAGTGGCCCTCAAGGCCGTGGGGGTTCGAATCCCCCCTTCGGCACCACCTAAGTTCCATGCGAACAACCGCTTTAGCCATCCAGCATTCTTCAGCGTTCGCGGCCTTGACGGACGAGGGGTCTTCTGCTGCCGGCTTGCCGCGACCTCTGCGCTCTTTCGGCTGACGTGGGCGAGCAGTTCCCTGGCGGCGTCAGTATGGGCGCCGTCCTCAAGCCCACGGTGGCGGCAGGAGCAGGCCCTTGGGCCAGTGGGGCTTTGGCCTGAGGCCGGGCTCCCGTTTTCCCCTTCTTTCGGTTCCTTTCGCTTGACTGGCGCGCTTCCAGTCGGTTCCGGTGTTTTCCTCTTGACTTTTCGTTCATCGAGAGTTCTCCTTTGCGCTGGTTCTGAGGCAAGAATCGGTCGAATTGTTGCCCATTGCCACGGGCGGCGCTATGATTACCTCCCTGGGGAACGCGACGCCGGAGGACGTTTACCTCGGGGGCCGCTGCGGCATCGGCACACCTTAGAATAAGGAGAGTACAAATGGGGAAAGAGAAGAAGAACTTGACGACCGCGTCAGGGATGCCCGTTGACGACGATCAGAACACCATGACGGCGGGGGCCCGGGGGCCAGCCCTGATGCAGGACATCCACCTGATGGAGAAGCTGGCCCACTTCAACCGCGAGCGCATTCCTGAACGCGTGGTGCATGCCAAGGGGGCGGGAGCGCACGGGTATTTCGAGTGCGCGGCCGCGATGACGAAGTACACGCGGGCCAAGTTTCTCTCGGAGGTAGGGAAGAAGACGGAGGTCTTCGTGCGCTTCTCGACGGTGGGTGGTGAGAAGGGGTCCGCTGACTCCGCCCGGGACCCGCGGGGCTTCGCGGTGAAGTTCTACACGGAGGAGGGCAACTACGACATGACGGGGAACAACACGCCGGTGTTCTTCATCCGTGATCCGCTGAAGTTCCCCGATTTCATCCACACCCAGAAGCGCGATCCCGCGACCAACATGCCCAACCCGGACATGTTCTGGGACTTCCTGTCCCTGACGCCAGAGTCCATCCACCAAGTCACCATCCTCTTCTCGGACCGAGGCACGCCGAAGAGCTACCGCCACATGAACGGCTACAGCAGCCACACCTTCAAGTGGTACAACGCCAAGCGCGAGTACTACTGGGTGCAGTATCACTTCAAGACCGAGCAGGGAATCCAGAACTTGACGCGGGAAGAAGCGACCCGCATCGCCGGAGAGGATCCCAACCACGCCACGCGCGATCTGTACGAGGCCATTGAGAGAGGTGACCACCCGGCCTGGCGCGTCTGCGTGCAGATCATGCCGCCTGAGGAGGCCAAGGCCTACCGCTGGAACATCTTCGACATCACGAAGGTCTGGCCGCACGCGGACTATCCGCTCATCGAGATCGGCCGGATGCTGCTCAACCGGAACCCTGAGAACTACTTCGCGGAGGTCGAGCAGTCGGCGTTCTCCCCGGGCAACCTCGTCCCCGGGATCGCCGCCTCGCCTGACAAGATGCTCCAGGCGCGACTGGTGTCCTACCACGACGCCCACCTCCACCGCCTGGGCCCGAACTACCAGCTTCTGCCGGTCAACGCCCCCAAGGCCTGCACGGCTCAGAACTACCAGCGCGACGGCGCCATGCGGCTTGACGACAACGGGGGTGGCGGGCCCAACTACTGGCCCAACTCCATGGGTGGACCCGCGCCCGACCCGTCCTTTGCCGAGCCGCCCATCGACCTGGAGGGCCAAGCCACCCGCCACCCACAGGAGCTTACCGACGACGACTTCTTCCAGCCCGGTGAGCTCTATCGCCGCGTGATGACCGACACGGACCGCGAGCACCTGATCGGCAACATCGTCGCCCATCTTGGCGGGGCGCAGCGGCGAATCCAGCTTCGCCAGACGGCCCTCTTCTTCAAGGCTGATCCCGACTATGGTCGTCGGGTGGCCGAGGGCTTGGGGCTGGACTTGAAGGAGGTGGAACGTCTGGCCGCAATGTCTCAGGAAGATCGGGTCGAGGCCACTGCGGAATGAGCCAAGGAGGCCTAACCGCAAACGCGGTCGAGAGCATTTAGCATTCGCGGCGCCAGGGCCGGCCAAACCCAGAGGACGGACCTGATCAGGTACGGCTGTGGCTGTGCAGGTTTGTCAGAAGGGGTTGTAGCACCAAGAAGCACGGTTTGGCATTTCTCCGTTCACTCCCAGCGGCTTTGGGAGAGACGGCAGCCTGGGAGTAGGTCGCAAGTGAAGTCCACTTGGCAGCTGTCAAGTGGCCCTTACCCGGCGTCTGGGCTGTGGGCAGCGAAGCTCTGAGTCCGGTGCGACAGCTCTTGGGTCGTTTCTGAGTCGTTGCAAGTTCTCTTATGCTGTCAGTTGGCCTCTTCTCCCCGTGTCCTCTGGTAGTGCGGGCGTGTGGGCGTGCATTTTGAGCGCTGGCAGTTGTTGCAGGGGTTGTGGAGCTGCCAATCCTGGTTGTAGGGACATTCCAGGAAGCAGTGGTCTGTTGAGGTCTGTCACAACTGGAGGCGGCAGTCGGATTCGAACCGACGATCAGGGATTTGCAGTCCCTTGCCTTAGTCCACTTGGCCATGCCGCCTCATCATCCGTATTGAACCCGATTCACGACCGGGCGTCAACTCCGTTTCCCGGCCTCGGCGGGTGTAGGTCACGTTCGTGGGTGATGGGGTGAGTCGGCGCAGGTGCCCGTGCCGCCGCCCTGGCAGAAGTGGCCACGGGCAGCATCTCCCTGCTTGTTCCTTTGACCATGCAGACGTCAATCAGCCGTGGTAAAAGAGGTCGGGGTTGGTCCTGAGGTACTCGGCGTAGAGGTCGATGAGGTCACGGAGTCGGAGGAGTTTGAGCGTGGCCTCGCCCACCGTGGCGACCTTCATGATGCCTTTTCGGAGACAGGGCTCCTCCATGCGGGCGAAATCGGGGTAAGAGCCGAAGCCAAACTCGATGTGTTTTCGCTCACACCGCTCCTCGAGTTCGGGCGGAGGGGTGATCTTCTTCAGGATATGTTTCGGCAGTTGGACATCTCGCTCAGCCAGGTGCATCGAAGAGCAGCAACCCAGTCCGACCCCCAGGAACAGGATGTAGCCATCCAACTGCAGAAGCGCGTGCCAACCCTCGACGAGTTCCGCAGCCTTGGGCCCGACGGCTGTGAGGGAATGCGCGGGGTTATTGCCCCTGAGCGCCTGAGGATGCTTTCTGAAGGCTTCGGGTATGGCGCCGGTCCAGCAGGGGGTGTTTTGGGGGTCGAAGGGGAGGACTTCGTACTTCCAGGTCACTCCCAGGCCGATCTCTTCCTGGGTCTTGGGCAGTTCCCGGCGGTTGGTCGAGTAGGCGGGCATGACCACCGATCCCGCTTCACCGACCGTTCCCAGCAGGGCGTCAATGACCGCCTCAGCTCCCCCGTCCACGTAGCCGAAGCTGCCCAGGGAACTGTGGACGCCCACGATGTCGCCTGCGCCCAGTCCCAGTTCCTTCAGAGCGCGCTTGAGGTTCTCTTTGGTGACGTGGGGTTTCTCCCGCGTCCTCTCCTCCAAGCCCATCTTCCCCACGCGCTCACCCTCGGGGTGTGACATTGCCACTATGCTCTGCTACGCAGCGCTCTTCTCAGGTGGGGCCTCTCAGTAGACGGAGGTCTTTCGGCGTTCTTTGGTGACTTCGGCGTTGACGTAGCTCTTGAGGAGGTTGACCTTCATGCGCACCTCTTCGAGGATGCGCTCGCGGACGGAAGGGTCGGCATCCTCGGCCGCCGCGGTCACCTCCTCGAAGGTCTGGACGTAGTCCTCCTTGGCGAAAGCCTTCTTTGCTTCGGCCAGGAGACGGTTGTACTCGGCGACGAAGGCGTTGCAGTTCTCGGCGAACTGGAGTTTCTCCAGCCGGGCATCCAGTCCGGTGAGCACCGCATTGAGGGTGACGGGGTCCATGTTCCTGCTCCTTCGTTCGAGGCGATGCAACTTCGCCTGAGTCAAAGAGTTAGCGAGACACGCGTCCTCTGGTTTCCTTCGATGTCGGCTGGGCCGTTCGCTCCATTATACGAACAGGACCGAAGGGCGCCAAGACAAAAGAGCACCCGCAACAGCAGTGCCAAGAAGGTGGTCTTCGGACAGAGCGTGCACCGGCTCGAATTTTCTGGCGAGGTCTTACAACCGCCCGGTTCCGTAGAACCCAAAGCGTCTCCACGTCTTACATGGTGTCCTTTCGCTACAACCCTTCGCAGGGGTGGCGCCCCGAAACTTTTGCCTTTGACACGGCGACGGCGCCTGCCTAAAGTGTGCCCGCGCGAGTGAGGGAATCGAAGAGGTCGGAGAGCAAACAGACCCTACGGGTCGGCCCCGCCGGTACGCTCGGTGCCGGTCGAGGAAGGCCGAAAACCGACATTCTTCCTCTCCGTTGGTGACCGTGTCAGGTCCCGCGCCTCAGCCGCACGGGACTTTTCTGACGGAGGCCTAATGGCGGTCGCTCTTGAAACCATCTGGCAGTCAGCCCTGGGGGCCCTCTGCCAGCGGATCGGTGAATCCCGGTTCGACCTGTGGTTCAAGAACATCGAACTGATTGACCTCACCGACCGGGTGGCCACGCTGGGCGTTCCCAGTCTCTTCGTCAGGGACTGGCTGGAGGATCACTACCGGGAAGCGCTGGAGGAGGTTCTCAGCGAGCAAGTCGGCGAACCGGTCTCGGTGGGCTTCCGCATCGAAGCCAGGCTCTTTCAGGCTTCCCGCCGACGGGAGGCCGAAACCAGACGTGAGGTCCTGGAGGAACTCACCCGACGGCCCAGCGCCGCCGTCAGCCAACCTCCCGACGTGGCCCTTCGGCGCGAGTTCCGCCTGGACAACTTCGTAGTCGGCCACTGCAACCGGCTGGCCTACGCCGCGGCCCGGCAGGTGGCCGAATCGGCCAACTCCACCTTTAACCCCCTCTTCGTCCACGGCGAGGTGGGTCTGGGAAAGACCCACATTCTGCAGGGCGTCTGCAACTACGTAAGCGAACACTTCCCCAGTCGTCGAGCCCACTACACCTCGGCCGAGGGCTTTACCAACCAGTTCGTCACCTCACTTCGACACCGCAGCCTGGACGCCTTCCGCTACAAGTTCCGCAACGTGGACCTGCTGGCCATCGACGACGTCCACTTCCTGGCCAGCAAGTCCGCCACCCAGGAGGAGTTCCTCCACACTTTCGACGCCCTGGACCTGTCCCAGAAGCAGATCCTGATGGCCAGCGACGCCCATCCCAAGCAGATCAACGCCCTGAAAGAGGCCCTGGTAAGTCGGTGCGTGGCCGGGATGGTGGTGGTCCTGGAGCGGCCGGACCTGGAGACCCGCCTGGCCATCGTCAGACAGAAGGTGGCCGAACGGGGCTGTCCACTGCCCGACGAGGTGCTTGAGTACCTCGCCGAACAGGTCACCGGCAGCGTGCGTGAGTTGGAAGGAGCGGTGAACGTGCTGGTGGCCTCGGTGGCCCTGGCCCGTCGGCCGGCCGACCTGGATTTCACCCGTCAGGTTCTGGCCCGGACCCTCAGCGCCCGGGCCCGGCCGGTGACCCCCCGGGAGGTCGTCGAGGCGGTGGCTTCCCGGTACGGGGTCGAGCCCGAGGTGCTGAGCAGCCGGTCGCGTTCCCGGGACGTGAGCGTGCCCAGGCAGGTGGCCATGTACCTGGTGCGGGAACTGACCCACATGAGTTACCAGGAGATCGCCAGCCTCTTCGGTCGGCGGGAGCATTCCACGGCGCTCTTCTCCTGCCGAAAGGTCTCCCGGGCCCTCACCGAGGATAGGGCGCTGCGCCAGAGGATCGAGGGAATCCGCAGGAGTCTTCACCGAGCCGACTCGCTCTGAAGGGCCGAGCCGCCTTCGACGTCTTCAAACATCCCCGAGACCGGTCACCTCGCCGTCGGTTTCAGGACAAGTTTCCGGAAGACTTTCCCGCGCTCCTCGAAGTTGCGGAACATGTCCAGGCTCGAACATCCAGGCGAGAGGAGCACCACGTCGCCGGGGCGGGCGGCCCCACGGACCTGGGCCACGGCCTCGGCCAGAGACTCCACGACGTGAACGGCTGGGCCGCCAATCGAAGAGGTCGTAGACCCAACCTTGGGCAGGTGGTCTCCGATGAGTTGAGCCAGTTTGGGGGCGATGGCGCCCAGGAGGACCACGGTGCGGGTCCGGCGGGCGACCTCCCGGGCGAAGCCGGTGTAGTCGATGCCCTTGTCCTTGCCCCCGGCGATGAGCAGGATGGGCTCAGAGAACGCCGACAGGGCAGCGAGGGTGGATTCGGGAGTGGTGGCGACCGAATCGTTGTAGAAGCGGACGCCCCCAACTTCGCCCACCAACTCCAGCCGGTGAGGAAGGCCCTGGAACCGGCACGCCCGCTCCATCCCTGAGTCCAACTCCACGCCCAGAGCCAGTCCCACGGTCAGCGCTGCGAGGACATTGGGCACGTTGTGTTCGCCTAAGAGTTTGGGACGTAGAGGCTTGCTACTTGTGCGCGTGACGCAACCGTGAATCGCAACCACCCGGTCGCCGTCCAGGTAGCAGCCTGCGGAGACCCGTTGCTGGGCGCTGAAAAGGAGGGAGGTGCCCGGAGTGCGGGCGCTCCACCGACGGACCTCTGGGTCGTCGGCATTCAGGATAGCGACATCGGTAGCGCCCTGGTGGGCGAGGATGTGCTGCTTGGCGGCGATGTAGTTGGCCATGGAGCCGTGACGATCGAGGTGGTTGGGGCTGAGGTTGGTGACCACGGCGATGGGCGGACTGTAGCCCGCGGCACCGAGGTACTCCAACTGGAATGAAGACAGTTCCAGAACCACCCGGTACTGGGGGTCGATGGAGTCCACCTCACCCAGGAGCGGTCGGCCGATGTTCCCCCCCAGCCAGACCTTGCCAAAGCGGGCCCGCAGCACCTCGGCCACCAGCGCCGCCGTGGTCGACTTGCCGTTGGTTCCCGTTACCCCAACGACCGGGGCCGAGCAGTGACGCAGGAAAAGGCCGACTTCCGTCTCGATGTCGGCGCCAGCAGCCCGGGCCAGTGCCAGGTAGGGGGAGTCGGGGGGCACCGCCGGGCTGGCGACCACCAGGTCGGCCCCGCGGAAATCCTCGTCCCAGTGGCCTCCCAGGCGGAAAGTGATGGGCAGGTCGTCCAAGGCCTGCACCGACTCACGGAGTTCCTCGGCGGAGCGCAGGTCGGTGGCCGTGACCCGGGCACCTCGCTGGGCAAAGTGTCGGCAGGCGGCGACCCCGCCGCCAAAGAGCCCCAGGCCCATGACGGTGACACGCCGACCAGCCCAACGCGAGGAAGTTTCCTGTGCCGCAGTGGGGGACATGCTACGAAAGGTCCGGGTCCTGGGGTCGGCTGAACCCGCTACGACCGAAGCGTTCGGCGAGCACGGAGTTAATGTCGTCGTTCATGGCGATAACCGCGGCCTCCACCGCCTCCTCCCAGCGTTCGGGCCCGAACTCACGGTCGTACGGAGGCTTGTAGTAGGCGTAGATGACGCCCCGGCCTGAGTTGACGATGGCTCCGGTGCCGTCGGGGTTGAAACTGGGCATCACGTCCTGGGCGGTGCCTCCCTGGGCGCCGTAGCCCGGAACCAGGAAGTAGCAGTGAGGCATCAGAGAACGGATGCGGGCCGCGTCCCGCGGGAAGGTGGCGGCCACTACCGCTCCCAGGGAACTGTAGCCGTGCGACCCCATCAACTCCTCCGCCCAGGAGGAAACCAGTTCCGCTAAGTGAGCATAGACCTGGCGGCCCTCGGCGACCAGGTCTTGCACCTGCCCGGAGGAGAGGTTGGAGGTCTTGACCAGCACGAAGACGCCCTTGCCGTACTCCTTGGCCACTTCCACGAAGGGCTGCACACCGTCCCAGCCCAGGTAGGGGTTGACGGTGATGGCGTCCACGCCCCAGGGAGTCTGGGGGACCTCCGCAACCGCCACCTCGCCAAGGTACCCCTCAGCATAGGCCTGAGCCGTGAAGCCCACGTCGCCGCGCTTGCAGTCCAGGATGACCAGCAGCCCCTCCTCCTGGGCCTTGCGGATGACCTCAGCGGCCACCTTGGCCCCCATCCAGCCCAGCCGTTCAAAGCAGGCTGACTGGACCTTGACTGCTGCCACGTGGGGGGCGACGACCTCGATCACCCGCTGGCAGAACTCGCCGGCGGCCCAGGCGGCGGCCTCGAGGGTGTGTCCATGAGACTCGTAGGCCGATTCCAGAATGCTGGGAGGGAGGAGTTCGAGTTGGGGGTCGAGGCCGACGACCGCGCAACTGTTCTTTCGGGAGAGTTGTTCGATCAGGCGGTCGACGAAGGGCTGCACCGGTGCATCCTTTTCCTGCTCGAACGCGACCACTCCCCCGAGCAGGTGTTCTTATAGCGGCTTGACTGAGAAAGTCAAGAATGAAAACCGCCGGAGGGCTGTGGTTTTCTTCTGCGTGGCACCTCCGATCCCACCGGTCCCGAGGGCGGGGCCCGGCGCGGCCGGTCGGCCCTATTCCTCGACCGTAACCACCATTAGAGCGACGTCGTCGCGAAGCCTTTCACCACCCATCCACTCGGTAATCTCTCGGCCGATGGTCTCGGCCAGTTCTCCCGGGGGCAGCCGGTGGTGTCGGCGGACCGCCTCCCGGAGCCGCTGACTGCCATAGGGCTCGCCGGCGGGGTTGAAGCACTCATTGACGCCGTCGGTGAAAAGGACCAGACGATCGCCGGGAGCCAGTACCACCTCCCCCTCCCCGAAGGCCCCCTCCTCAAAGGCCCCGATGACGTGGCCTTGCGTGTCTAAGAGTTCCGCGCTGGGGGAGCCGGCCCGAAACAGGAGGGGTTTGGGATGACCGGCCCGGGCGAAGGTGAAGTGACGGTCCGATCGGCGGTAGATGCCGTAGAACATGGTGACGTACAGGCCCATGCGCAAATGGCTGGAGAGTTGGGCGTCCAGGTGGCTTACGAGTTCGGCCGGGGAGCGGGTAGCGCTGGCGTAACTGTTGAAGGCCATGTTGGTCATCGCCGCAATGAAGGCGGCGGAGACGCCATGACCGGCCACGTCGGCCATGAAGATACCCAGCGCCTCCTCCTCGAAGGGGACGAACTGGTAGAGGCTGCCGCCCACCCGTCCGCTGGGAAGGTACAGGTGAGCCAATGCCAGACCCGGCCACTGGGGCAACTCCCGGGGGAGCAGCCCTTTGTGCACCTCGCGGGCCATCTCCAACTCCAGTTCCACGAGCATGTTCTTGACCCGGAGTTGGGCGTCCTGGAACTGAAGTTCTTCTTTCAGGTGGTCGATGTCGGCGGTCTGTCGCTGGAGTTGCTCGTTGACGGCCCCCAGAGCCTTCTGCTTCTCGGCCAAGTCGTCGTGCATGAACTTGATGCGGAGCATGGCGTGCACCCGGGCCAGCAGTTCGCTGCGGTCGAAGGGTTTGGTGACGTAGTCGTCGGCGCCGGCCTCCAGTCCGCGGGTAATGTCGGCCGACTCCCGATGGACGGCGCTGATGAGGATGACGGGAATGTGAGCGGTATCCGGTGAAGCCTTCAGTTGCGAGCAGACCTGGTAGCCGTCAGTCTGGAGCATGGCCACGTCTAAGAGCACCAGGTCGGGCCGCTCGGCCTGGGCGAGCGTCAGGGCCTCGTCACCGCTTCGGGCGATGAGCACCTGGTGGCCCTCGGGCTGGAGTATGGCCTCCAGCAGTTCGATATTCTCGGGCCGGTCATCGACGACGAGCACCCGGGCTCGGCGGGAGAACTGCTCCATGTTCACCCCATGCACCTTTTGGGAGTTGAAACACGGTGCTTTCGGCCCCTCGACGCTGCTCTGGGCCGTCAGCCTATCGAACGGCGGTGCGGCCCGGACGCGCCTGGCCTCTGCCGCTGAATGATGCTACCGACCGTGGGTCGGTTCCGCAACTCCAAACCGCCCCCGAGACTCCCCGTGGCGCCCCTCTATTGGCCTTGGTAGAGCAAGAGCAACCCGCCGGCCGGCGGGCGAGAGAGGTCAGGTCCATCGGATCCGTAGGACAAGAATGCCTGACCTCCCATTTTTATCGGGAGGGCGGACATTC
>CBDVDV010000066.1:0-17380 GCA_965372835.1 uncultured bacterium
GCGCAGAGCCGACCGTAGACCAGAGAGTAATACACGCCCCCACGGTTCTCCCGGGCTCCGCAGAAACCACGCTCACCATCGGCCACCTCACACTTCCGGGGACAGACGGTGCAGCGCGCGCGATCTCCGGGCAGCTTCTCGTAGAGCAGGGCCTCGTGGGGCCAGGGGGTCTCGGCCGCCTCCGCTGAGCGCGGGAGCACGCCCCTGCCCGCTGCTGCCAAACCGGTTGCCGCAGCCAATCGCAGGAACTCACGCCGATCCATCTATGGGGTCTCCCAGGCCGTTTCGGCCGGTCAGATAGTCACGACTTCGATGCGGCTCACGTCGTCCTCCCCCAGACCCAGCCGGGCGGCTGTGTGGACGTGCTTGGGCGGCCGGCCCACCTCAGCAAGGGTGGCTACGCCCGCCCGTCGGCGCTCGGCCTCGATGAGACTCACGCCATAGGCATCCACGGCGACCGGGTCGCGGGCCACCAGGAGCCCACCAAAGGCCAGTGCCGACTCCAGCCGGGCGCTGGGCCCGCCGTCATACTGGAGGGTCGTCGCGTCCATGACGACCAGGCGGAGTTTATCACGGATGCTGGCATGGGTGCTCAGTTCGGCGATGTAAGGGTCGCAGAGGTTGTCGTGGTACTTGTTGGGATTGTGGATGGCGCCGAACCAGTTCTTCAGCCCCAGCGTCACCCCCGCGATATCGTGATCCTTCAGCACCGGCACGTTGACCAAGGCCGTCACCTGCTGGGTGAGAATGCGGCTGAAACAACTGCCCAGGTGCTCACCGGCGAACCGGAGACGCTCCTCGTAGCCGGGAGAGTAGCGCCCGCCGATGGTGCCGTAGACGGCGACGCCCCGGCCCCGCTGAATGGGGTAGCCGGCACGCTTGAGGTCGGCGTCATCCTTGTCCCAGACGATGATGCGGTCCTCGGGCACCCCGGCCCGGCGAAGACCGCTCACGACGGCCTCCACCACCTCCCAGCGGGTGCACATCCGCCGACCCGAGAGGCAGTTCACCTTGATGCCCACTACGTCGCGCGGTCGAAAGAGTCTCCGCCAGGCCGCCGCGGCAACTCCCTCGCCGGTCAGTCGGCAGACCGACTCATCGAGCATGGTGCTCAGGCGCTCGGCGTTGATCTTGCCGCAGACGCCGTCGATGGCGGCCCCATCACGGGCGAGCACCACCCGTGGACGCTCGTCTGCCGCGGCCATGGCCCTCAGTGAAAAGGGAGCCGAAGAGGCAAACAGCGCGCCAGCACCCACAGCCGCTGACCTGAGGAACTCACGACGGGAAAGGCTTGCTTTCCGACTATGCAGGGCCCCGCTCATACCAACAGCCCTTGTTCCACCCGGCGGTCGGCGGGAATGACGGCGTCAAACGCGCCCCGGCCCGATGTCTCCACATCTTGGCAACTCGCTGGCCCTGCTGGCGCCCCCGGTGGCAACGTCCGGGAACCGTCGCGGGATTAGCCGTAGTCGACCAGGGTGCGCCCGGGCCGGCGAATGGCCAGAGGCGGGCCAACGATTTCGTAATAGAGGATGGCCCGGGCCAGCGGATGTTCGACCCGCCCCCAGAGTTCGGTGAGACCTCGACGCCGGCTCCGCTGAAGGCCTTCGTAGGCTTCTGCCTTGATTGCCGGCGCCAGACTGACCAACTTGCTGGGTCTTAGCGAGACCAAGCGCTCCGCCCGCTGGGCCAGCCTCTCGACCTCCCGAGGCACCTCTTCGACACGCATACGTTCCCGCACCCGCGCTTCGCTCAGCGTGCCGATGCGACGACGGACCGGCGGCTTGGCAGCCGGGGCCGCAACGGCCACCGCTGGGCGAGCCGCAGGCGGTCTCGACGGGACCAGGCGCCTTGGCGCGCGCTCCACAGGCAGAACTTCGGCAACGGCGCGGCGCGTGGGTGGCCGCCCGGGAGCGGACGGCGGCCGCGGCCGGGTCGTCGAGGGCGGAGTTGGCGGGGCACCCGGTCGTGGCGGCTCGGAGATCTCCCGGAGGAATCGGCGGATCTCATCCAGCCCGCTGGAGGGGGGCGGGGGCGGGGCGCCGGGCTCCCGGGGCTGCTCGCGCTGGCGAGCCTCAGCGCTGTGCTTGACCCAGGCGCTGATGGCCCAGAAGACGAGGACAAAGACAACGAGCAGTAACTGTCCCATGGTTATCCCGGCGGGGCCGTTCCCGGGGGACCGGCCCCGCCCTCCTTTCTCACCGGGTTCCGGTTAGCTCTCACTGGCGGGCTTGGCTTCTCCGCCGATGGAGTCGCGCATGGAGGTATCGGCCTGGATGTTGCGCAGTCGATAGTAGTCCATGATACCGAGGTTTCCGGAGCGGAAGGACTCGGCGATGGCCTTGGGGATCTCCGCTTCGGCCAGAACCACCTTGGCCCGGTTCTCGCGGACCAGGGCGTTCATCTCCTGCTCCCGGGCCACGGCCATGGCCCGACGCTTCTCGGCTTCGGCCTGGGCAATGATCTTGTTGGCTTCGGCCTGGTCGGCCTGGAGTTTGGCCCCGATGTTATCGCCCACGTCCACATCGGCGATATCCACGGAGAGGATCTCAAAAGCGGTGCCGGCGTCCAGACCCTTGCTCAGGACGCTCTCGCTGATGCGGTCCGGGTTCTCCAGGACGGCCTTGTAGGACGCGGCCGAGCCGATGGTGGTGACGATACCTTCACCGACGCGGGCGATGATGGTCTCCTCGGTGGCCCCACCGATCAACCGGTCGATGTTGGCCCGCACGGTGACCCGGGCCCGGGCCTTGACCTGGATGCCATCCTTGGCCACGGCGTCGATGGTCGAGCGCCCCTTGGTGGGGTCGGGGCAGTCGATGACCCGGGGGTTGACGCTGACCTGAACGGCTTCGAGGACGTCGCGGCCGGCCAGGTCGATACCGGTGGCCCGGTCGAAGTCGAGGTCGATGCCCGCCCGGTGGGCGGCGATGAGCGCCCGCACCACCCGGGGGACGTTCCCACCCGCTAAGTAGTGGGCTTCCAGACGACCCGTCGCCACCGGGAGCCCCGCCTTTACCGCCATGATCTTGGCCTGAACGATGGTGGTGGGGCTGACTTTGCGCAACGTCATCCCCACCAACTCGAAGAAGCCGATGCGCGCCCTGGTGGTCACGCACCTGATCCACAGGGTGACGTGCATGAAGAAAAGAATCAGCAACACCAAGAAGAGAAAGCCCACAACGACGGCTATGATGAGTCCCACCTTCCCAAGTGCAGCCAACGCCAACGGCAGCATCATCGCGATCTCCTTCCTTTGCTCCGCGAACGGTTACTCATTCCTTAACCGGACACCCACGCTCCCCAGGCGCCTTCCCAGATCTCTCGCTTCGTCAGGCTTCCTCTTCTTCCTCTTCTTTCGGAGCCAGCCCCTCGACAGGCCGCACGACGACCCGGTTACCCTCCACGCCGATGACTCGGACGCGGGTGCCCTGGCTGACCATCTCTCCTTCCGTGACCACGTCCACCCGCTCGCCATTGATGTCGGCGACGCCGGCCGGGCGCAGGTAAGAGCGGCTGACACCCTCGGTGCCGACGAACCGCTGGAGGTCGAGGTCCGTTCCCGAGGCCTCGCCGTGCTCCGACACCAGGTCGCTGAGAATAATCTGCCGACCGACGAAACTCCTGGGCAGAACGTACTTGAACCCAGCGTAAACTATCAGGGGCAAGAGCAGCAAACAGACCAGAATGAAGGTCACACCCACAACCAGGCCGGCCTTAAAGGCCAGCCACACACTGAAGACAAAACAAGCCGTGGCCATGACGGAAAGCAGCCCGAAGGAGGGGAACAACACTTCCGCGATGACGAAAAGAAAGCCCAGGACGAGCAAGAAAATGGCCAGCGCCAGTGTCGCGCTCATCGATGGAGCTCCTTCACCCCGTGGAGATGGCTCCTCACGCCTCCTCCTCTTCGTCCTCCTGGGCACCCGGCACCTCGCGGACCACGATCCGGTTGCCTTCCAGGGCGACGACTTGGACGTCTCGCCCGCGCCCAATGTACTCGCCCTGAGCCACCACGTCAACCAGCCGCTCACCAAAAAGGGCTTTGCCGGCAGGCCGGCAGAAGGTCGTGGCCACCCCCACGGCGCCGATGAGTTCCTGGAGCCGACGCTCGCTGGGCGCGGCGCTGGAATACACCTTGGTGGTCCCGGGCTCGGTGACCAGCACCAGCCCCCGCACCAGCGGCAGCACCGAGAGATACCGCCCGAGCAGAAAGGCCCCGGCCACAACGATACCCAAGGCCACCAACAACTGCATGAAACTCCAGCCCAGCAGCTCCATCTCGGCCGGGGTGCGGGGAACGACGAACGACTGAAAGGACAGGAAGAGCCCCGTGAGGATGAACAGGATGCCGGCCACCCCGATAATCCCGAACCCCGGGATGACGAACAACTCGACGGCCAGCAGCAGGACCCCCACGAAGAACAGCAGGATGTCCATCACGTCGGCAAGACCGACCAGGTACTTGCTGCCGAAGTACAGCGCCAGGCAGGCGATGCCGACCATGCCCGGCAGCCCGAACCCCGGGGTCTTGAACTCCAGATACAGTCCCAGCAGCCCCGCCGCCAGCAGCAGCGGCCCGATGAGGTCGAAGAAGCGCACCAGGTCCTCCGACCAACTCGCGTACAGCCTGGTGACCTCCGCCCCGGAGGCGCCGTAATAGGACAAAAGCCCGGCCTCGCTACTCACGATGGCCCGGGCGAAGCCGAAGTCGTAGGCCTCCTTGGCGGTCATGGTGAGCAGGTCGCCTTTGGGAAGCACGATCTCGTCAGCAACCACCTTCTCCCCGTGCTGCTGCTTCAGAGCCTTGGCCCGGTCGGAGCGGACGTACTGGGGTTCTTCCCCCTCGATGGTCACCTTGTGCACCTCGATGTGAGGTGAGACCATGGCCTCGGCCAAGGCCAGGGGGTAGCCGTTGCGCTCGGCAAAGGAGCGGAAACTGGCCCGGAGCATCGTCTCCACCTTCTCTCCGGCCGGGGTGATGCCTTCGGGTGTCGGGATGATGGGCTGACAGTCGCCGATCTTGGAGCCCTCCCCCATGACCATCTGCCGACAACTGATGGCGATCAGGGCCCCGGCCGAGATGGCCTTCTTGGGGATGTAGGCCACGGTGGTGGGCGCATCGATATCGCCGATCACGTCGGCAATCTGCAGGGCTGAATCGGCGGTCCCACCGTAGGTGTCGATGCGGTAGATGAGGAGGTCCGGCTTGGGGTCAAGGGCCAAGGCTTCCTCAGTCTGGCGCTTTATCGCGGCGGAGAGCCCGAAGGTGACGGCACCTTCCAGGTCGATAATGACCACGTGTCCTGCGGATGGCCTGGGCTCAGTCCACGGCCGGGCATCGAGAACGTCGGGATGCTGGAAGGCGACCGGCGTGTCCGCAGCACCGAGCGCCAACGCAAGCAGGCCCAGTACACAACCGGCGAGTCTCATTCTCGACCCCCAACGAGGTCACCCTGACCAGTCCATGGACCGACGAGGCGAGGCGTGAGTGCGCGTGCGTCCTTCGACAGGCTCAGGGCACCATTCGACGCTACTCAGCACTCGCCCACCTGTTGCAGCAGTACGGCCTGCCTCTCAACAGGCCTCGGGCAAAGCCGGAAACGCGTCGAATGGTGGAGGATAGGGGATTCGAACCCCTGACCTCTTGGCTGCCAGCCAAGCGCTCTCCCGGCTGAGCTAATCCCCCATCGCTCACGTCTCGATTTACTATACGGCCCAGCGCGAGGAGTGTCAACCCCTTTTTGGTTGAACGGGTGCGGAGCGCTGGCTACACTTCCCTAATCCAGGGACATTCTTTGCCAGGGTGCTGAGACCTTCCCACGGACAGAGTCTGCCATAATGCCTGCTGACGAAGCCCCACGGAGCCAGACCATCGACCGCCCGGCGGACGAGCCGCCCGATGGCCGGCCCGGGGGCAGGCGCCGAACCGCGCGAGCCCACTGGGTCCGCCGAAGGCTCGGCACCTGGCTCTGGCTGACCTTGCTGGGGCTGTTCTTCCTGGCTTTTCTTATCTACCCGCTGGCTTACGTCGGGGCTCAAGCCTTCTACTCGCCCGAGCGAAAGGGGTTCACCTGGGTCTTCCTCCGCGCCATCTTCACCAACCCCACCCTGTGGTCGGCGGTGGTGCGGAGCCTGACTATCGGGGTGCTGGTGACGATGCTGACGACCCTGATCGCTCTGCCGCTGGCCTTCGTCAGTGCCCGGGTCAGGCTCCGGGGTAAGGCCCTCATCACCGGCATCGTGCTGCTGCCCATGATCATGCCCCCCTTCGTGGGGGCCATCGGCATCAAACAGGTGTTCGCCCGCTTCGGTTCCATCAACACGCTACTGGCCCACATGCGCACGACGCTGGCGGCCTGGGGGGTGGTCTCGGCGGGGGAGTTTCAGCCGGTGGACTGGCTGGGTTCTTTCGGCCTCTGGGGGGTGGTGGTTCTGGAGGCCCTGCACCTCTACCCCATCATGTACCTCAACGTGGTGGCCAGCCTGGCCAACGTGGACATGTCGCTGGAGGAGGCGGCCCGGAGCCTGGGCGATTCGGGCTGGGGCCTCTTTCGCCGGGTGACCTTCCCGCTGATGCTGCCCGGGTACTTCGCCGGAGCCATCATCGTCTTCATCTGGGCCTTCACCGACCTGGGCACCCCGCTCATCCTCAACTACCGTCAGGTGGTACCGGTGCAGATCTTCGACATGGTGGCCGACATCAAAGGCAACCCCGTCGGCTACGCTCTGGTGTTGGTGGTGCTGGCGGTGACGGTGGGGGCCTTCGTCATCTCCAAGCGGGTCATCCGGGGAAAGCACTTCGCGGTGCCCCTGCGTGGGCGGGCCTCACCGGAACTCCGCCCTCTGGGCTGGCCGGCGACGGTGGGTATCTACGGCTTTCTCGCCGTGCTCACGCTGGCGGCGCTGCTGCCCCACATCGCCGTGGTCCTCACCTCCGTGACCAAGGAGTGGTTTCTGACGGTCCTGCCGACCCGTTACACGGGTGAGTACTTCGGCAGCCTGTGGCATCACGACATCGCCGGGCCCAGCATCCGCAACAGCCTGCTCTTCAGTTCGATGAGCACGCTGATAATTATCGTGTTGGGTATCAGCATCGCCTACCTGCTGACCCGCAAGCGAGTTCCGGGCGCGGGCGTCCTGGACGCCCTGGCCATGCTTCCTCTTGCCGTGCCCGGGGTGGTGATTGCCTTCGGCTTCCTGGCCTCCTACTCGCAGAGTTCGCTGCAGTCCCTGGCGGCCGGGGCGGTGCGGGCGCTCACGTTCGGGTTATCTTCCGGCCAAGGGGTGAAGGCGGTCGTCGGCTCGGCGGCGCGCTGGATCGACCCTTTCCACAATCCGGTGCCGCTGCTGGTCATCAGTTACGCCGTGCGTCGACTGCCTTACATGGTGCGGGCCGCCTACGCCGGCTTCAGCCAGGTGGATGCCAGCCTGGAGGAGGCCTCCACAAATCTGGGCGCCTCGCCCTGGCGGACGCTTCGGCGGGTGACCATCCCCCTGGTGTTGGCTCACGTCATCGCCGGGGCCGTCCTGGCCTTCACCTTTTCCATGCTCGAGGTCTCAAGCAGCCTTATCCTGGCCACCAAGAGCCGGTGGTACCCCATCAGCCGGGCGCTCTACGACCTCTTCAGCCGGGTGGATGACGGCATCTACGTGGCCTGCGCGCTGGGCGTGGTGGGGATGGTGTTGCTGGCGGTGACCCTCTTTGTCTGCGGGACAGCCATGGGTCGGCGATTGGGAGAACTGTTCCGAGTCTCAGGTTAGATTGAATCCACGAAGGCACGAAACCATGACGTTTGAAGAATACTACGCAGGCGCGGACGCTCAGGCCCTGCCTGAGCGGATGTGGGCAGTGGAACTTTTCGGTCAAGGCCGCGAACATCTGAAACTCGTCGAGTATCCCGTCCCACAGCCGGGGCCGAGCCAGCTCCTGCTCCGCTCCGACGCCGTGGGCCTCTGTGCCTCCGACTACAAGATTGTGCTTCAGGGCGAAAGCCACTCTCGGCTGCGCGGCCGAGACCTGAGCGTCGAGCCGGTAAGGCTGGGACATGAAGTCTCGCTCACCGTCATGGCCGTGGGACGAGGGCTGGAGGGCACCTTCGCCGTCGGCCAGCGCTACGCCATCCAGCCTGACGTCTTCTACCAGGGCGAGGCCATGGCCTACGGCTACCGGCTGTCCGGAGCGCTCTGCCACTACGGCTTGGCCGGCCCAGAGATCATCCACGGAGGCTACCTGCTTCCGGTGCCGGACGCGCTCGGGTACGCCCAGGTCGCCCTCACCGAGCCCTGGGCCTGTGTGCTCGGGGCCTACCGGGACCATCGAGACAGCCGGTCGGTCAAGCCGGGCGGCACGGCGTGGTTCGTGGGCGCCGGGCCCCTGGGTCTGATGCACATCGAGAAGGGACTGGCCGACGGGGCCAAGCACATCATCGTGAGTGACCTGCGCGCCGACCGTCTGGCCAAGGTGGAGCGTACCTTCGCTGAGCGCGCCCGTCGGGCGGGTGTCACTCTCACGCTTTTCAATCCGTCCGAGAGGTCCGCCCAGGAGGTGATCCAACCCCGTTCGGTGGATGATATCGTCATCCTGGCGCCGGTACGCGAGGTGGCCCAGGAGGCACTCACCTACTTGGCCGACGGCGGCTTCCTCAACGTCTTCGCCGGGTTTCCCGGGCGGGAGGACTCGGACATCACCGTCAGCCTTTACGATATGCACTACCGGAACTGGACGTTGCTGGCCACCAGTGGCTCACCCATAGAGGCCCTGGTGGAGGCTCTGCAGGCGTGCCGATCGGGCCGCATAGACCCCAACAACGTGGTGGCCGCCGTCGGCGGCTTGAGGTCAGCCAAGGAGGGTATCGACCACTTGGCCAAGGCCACGTTCCCCGGCCGTATCGTCATTTACCCGCACCTGGACATCCCCTTGACGCCCGTCGAAGAGCTGACCGGTGGAGCCCCCTGGTCCAGGGCGGCCGAACGCGCACTGTTCGAACGACTGCTTGCGGAAGGCCGACTGAGCCGACCGTGACTTCCCGGTCGAGTAGTGCTGCGCGGAGGCTTGGTGTAGCGGCAGCGACAGGATCCTGGTAAGGTTCTGGTATGTTTGCCCACTGGTTTGGCCTTGAGACCGGGCTGACGCTCCTAAGTGAGTTTCTGCTTTGCGCTCTGGTTATTCTCTTCGCCGGCTCCAGGCTCTGCCGCGCTGCCGACACCCTGGCCGAGAAGACCGGTCTGGCCCGGGGCTGGGTGGGTCTGATGTTCCTGGCCATCGCCACCTCGCTGCCCGAACTCATCTCCTGCGCCGGCGCGGTTACCGTAGTCAGCCCCCCGCAGCCCAACCTGGCCTTCGGCAACGTCTTCGGGGCCAACGTCCTGAACTTCATGGTCATCGTAGTCTTGGACACCATCAACGGTCGCGAGCCACTCATCCCCACCCTCAGTCACCGGCAGATCTTCGCCATCGCCTTCGGCTGCTTGCTCATGGTGATCAACGCCGCCGGCGTGCTTCTGGGACAGGCCCTGCCCCAGGGCGTCGCCCAGTGGGGTTGGCTGGTGAGCCTGAGTGTCTTCCTGGTCTACCTCCTCTCCGTGAAGATGACCTACGACTTGGAACACCGTGAGCACTCAGAGACCCCTCTTCCAGAGGGACTCCAGTACGCTGACCTGACGACCGGACAGGCCTGGATCCGCTACCTGGCAGCCGCTGGGGTCATCGTGTTGGCCGGGCTGTGGCTGGTACAGACAGCTGACCGCATCGCCGCCTACGAGTTCACCTGGGGCATGACCAGGATCAGTCTGGGACGGACCTTCGTGGGCACCCTCTTGTTGCCCTTCGTCACCACGCTGCCTGAACTCGTGGTCTCCATCACGGCCTTTCGACTGGTCGGGGCCGACATGGCCCTGGGGAATCTCCTGGGAAGCGTCATCTTCAACATGGCCATCATCCCCATTATCGACCTCCTGCGCCACGGGCCCATCTACGCCGGCATAGACCCGGCCCAGGTGATCACCGCGCTGCTGGCCATCGCCCTGGCCATGGTTCTGCTGGCCAGCATGAGTTTCCGCTCCCGGCGCGGCCTCTGGATCCTGGGCTACGACAGCCTGGCTATGCTGGCGCTCTACGTGGCCGGGATGTACTGTATCTTCAAGGCGACCGTCCAGCAGATAACCAGCCCCTGAGAATTCGAGGGGGAAGATGGCCGGTGTTGAGCAAGACAAGGGCGGCATCAGCCGGCTCAGCCCCGGGCCGGATGAGCATCCACCTGGCGCCTTTCGCCCACGCCAGGGAAACGCCGGCGGTGGGTGGCAGGGCCCTCTCAGCCAGCGGCTCAGGGGCCTGGAGTGGTTCGATCGGCTCTCCCGGCGACTGGCGCAGTCCGACGAGGTAGAGGTGGGAGGAGCCTGGGCTACCGCCGGGCTCTGGGTGGCCGGGGAGTTGGCGCGGGAGGTCTCGGCACCGCTCCTGGTGGTCACGCCGGAAGAGGAAGCAGCCGAGTCGGCGGCTGAGGACCTCCACACCCTCACCGGCGCCTCACCCCTGCGTTTCCCGGCCTGGGAGGAACTGCCCGCCGGCGATGAGCCTGTCGACCCGGCCCTTTTCGCCGCGCGCCTGCGGTGCTTGAACGCCCTGCTTGAGACGCCAAGCGAGGAAGACCGGGCCCTGGTTACGTCGGTGGTGGCCTTGGTGCAGCCCGTGGTGGAGATGGCGAGCCTCAGACGGGAGAGCCTGGAACTGGTGGTGGGTGGTGAACTGCCCAGGGACCGTCTCATCGACTGGCTCGCCGAGCGGGAGTTCGAGCGCATCCCGGCCGTGGAGCAGCCGAGCGAGTTCAGCGTCCGGGGCGGCATCGTCGACGTGTTCCCGCACGGGAGCGACCGTCCCTACCGCATCGAGTACCTGGGCGAGCAGGTGGACTCCATCAGGCAGTTCGACGTGGCCACTCAGCGCTCGGATGAGGAACTCCCGTCGGCCACCATCTTAGGCATCACCCGCAAAGCCCTGGTGGAGGCGGAGACGAGTGGGGCAGCCACCAGCCTGCTCGCCTACCTCAGCGACAACTTCCTCCTGGCCTTCCTGGAGCCCGTCGAGAGTCAGCAGCGAGCCCAGGGCTACTTCGAAATGGAGGGCCGACCGTCGGGTTTCCACAGTTTCGAGAGGATCTGGCGCGACTCCCGGCGGTTCAGGCGGGTGCTGTTGTACCGCTTCCAGCCCGCCTCCAAGGGCGCCGTTGAGCTGGGTGTCCGGCCTCTCCCTTTCGAGGGCCGCGACGCCGGCCGCTTGGTCGGAGAACTTCTGGGATTGGCCGGGCAACTGGAAAGGGTCGTGGTCATCTGCACCAACGAGGCCGAAGCCCACCGACTGAGCGAACTCCTCTCCCAGCAGGAGCCCGCCTGGAGGGAACCAGGCACCCTCCACATCTGCGAAGGCCGGCTCAGCCAGGGCTTCATCTGGCCCGACCTCAGCCTGGCCCTCGTCCCCCACCACCAACTCTTCAGCCGGTACGTCCAGAGACGGGCGCCACGACGGCCGGCGGCGGCACCCGTCGAAGACCTGTTGGACCTGGAGCCCGGGGACATCGTGGTCCACGTCAGCCACGGCATCGCCCGTTTCCGCGGAATGCAGGTCCTGGAGCGGGACGGCCGCGAGGAAGAGTTCCTGGTACTGGAGTTCGCCAACCGGGTTCGCCTCTACGTCCCGGCCAGCCGAATCGACCTGGTGCAGAAATACATCGGGGGGTTCCGGGGTCGGCCCCAACTCAGTCGCCTGGGCACCACGGCCTGGGACCGCCGCAAGGAGGACGTCGCCCGAGCCGTAGGCGAACTGGCCGCAGAGATGCTGGAGATGCAGGCGGCGCGGGCAACTGAGCCCGGCATCGACTTCCCACCCGACGACGACCTCCAGGCCCAGTTCGAGGCCGAGTTCCCTTACGAGGAGACCGAAGACCAGTTGGCCGTGCTGGCTGAGATCAAGCGCGATATGCTCACCCCCCGGCCCATGGACCGGCTGATCTGCGGGGACGTGGGCTACGGCAAAACCGAACTGGCCATCCGCGCCGCCTTCAAGGCCGCGCTGGGCGGCAAGCAGACCGCGGTGCTGGTGCCGACCACCGTGCTGGCCCAACAGCACCACCGCACCTTCGGCGAACGGCTGGCCGACTACCCGGTGCGGGTGGCCGAGTTGAGCCGCTTCCGCTCCCGGGGCGAGCAGCGCCGCATTCTGGAGGGCCTGGCCTCTGGAGCCATTGACATCGTCATCGGCACCCACCGGCTTCTCCAGAAGGACGTCCAGTTCAAGGACCTGGGGCTGGTCATCATCGACGAGGAGCAGCGGTTCGGTGTGGTTCACAAGGAGCACCTGAAGCGCCTCAGGCGAACCGTCGACGTCCTCACCCTCACCGCCACCCCCATCCCCCGGACGCTTCACATGTCACTGCTGGGCCTGCGTGAGGTCTCCGTGCTCAATACGCCTCCCCAGGACCGTCTGGCCATCCGCACCGCCGTCATCCCCTTTGACCGGAAGCGCATCCGCGAGGCCGTCCTGCACGAACTGGCTCGCGGCGGGCAGACCTTCTTCGTCCACAACCGGGTCTGGAACATCGAGGAGGTAGCTGACGAACTGCGCCGACTGGTCCCTGAGGCCCACATGGCCGTGGCCCACGGACAGATGCCCGAGCATCTACTCGAACAGCGGATGGCTGACTTCCTGGACCGAAAGATCGACGTGCTGGTGGCCACCACCATCATCGAAAGCGGCCTCGACATCCCCAACGCCAACACCATCATCATCAACGAGGCCGACAGCTTCGGCCTGGCCGACCTCCACCAACTCCGCGGTCGGGTGGGCCGATACAAACACCGCGCCTACGCTTATTTCCTGCTCCCCCGCCAGCGGGTGCTCGCCGGGCCCGCCCGCCGACGCCTCAAGGCCATCGAGGACTACGCCCAACTAGGCGCCGGCTTCCGCATCGCTCTTCGAGACCTGGAAATCCGCGGGGCCGGGAACATCCTCGGTCCGGAACAGTCCGGCCACATCGCCGCCGTCGGCTACGAACTCTATCGCCAACTTCTGGAGCAGGCCATCCGCCGGGACCGCGGCGAGCCCGAGCCCCGGGCCGTCGACGCCTACGTCGACCTCCGCCTGCCTGCCTACTTCCCCCCGGGCTACATCCCCACCGAGGGTGAGAAAATGGCGCTCTACCGGCGGCTGTGCCAGAGTCGCGTAGGCGGCGACCTGGAGGACATCGGTCGCGAACTACGAGACCGCTTCGGCCCACTCCCCCGAGAGGCCGAACTGCTGCTCTATCGGCAGGCCTTACGGATACGAGCCGGCGAGGTCGGCATCACCTCCATGGTGCGCACCGAGGACCGGGTCATCGTCCACTTCGAGGAGGCGGGAGTGGCGACCTCCGCACTCGAGCGAGCCGGAGGCATCGTCCGGCTGTTGGACCCCCACACTATCCACCTCTACCCGTTCCCCGGCGACCTGGGGCCGGAAGAGACCGTGGCCTTCTTCAGAAAGGTCTTGCAGGTCGAACCGGTGGCCCTAAAATGAGGCGGCACTCCTTCGGGGTGCCCCTGCCATGCGCGGGGACGGGGGGTCAGTGGAGGACTCAATGCCACGATGAGCATGAGGAAAACCTGCGTGCTTCTGCTGCTGCTCTCCGCCCTGGGGGCGCGGAGTTCGGCCCGGGCCGAAGAGGTGCTGGTCAATGCCGTGGTGGCCGAGGTGAACGACCGGGCCATCACCCTGCACCAGGTGCTGAACGCCGTGGGTAAGCAATTGGCTGAACTGCGCACCCAGTACACCGGCTCCCAACTGCAGAGGAAAACAGCCGAACTCGTCAGCGAGGCCCTGCGCACGCTCATCTGGAACGCCCTGCTCGTCCAGGAGGCCGAGCGCCAGTTGAGCGAACGGGAAAAGCGGCAGGCTCAACTCACCGTAGACCGCATCATCAAGGAGATGATCGGCGCCGCCGGCTCGCTGCTCAACCTGCGCCAGCAACTGGAACAACTGGGATTGACCCTGGAGCAGGAGAAGCGTCGGCAGACCGAGAAGCAGATGGTGCAGATGCTCCTGGAGCGCGAGGTCAGGCAACTGGTTTCGGTGCGGGCCAGGGACGTCCGTCAGTACTACCTCGAGCACCGCAGCGACTTGCACACGCCCAAGCAAGTGCGCATTCGGCAAATCCTCATCCGCTTCACCGACTACGAGTCAAGGACCGAGGCCGCCAAGGTCGCCGGGCAGGTGCGGGAAAAACTGCGCGGGGGAGGCGACTTCGCTCACCTGGCCAAACTCTACTCACACGGCCCCTACGCCGAGCAGGGCGGGCTCTGGGAGTTCATGGAGCAGGGGGCGTTCATTGAGCCGGTGGATGAGGCCGCGTTCTCACTCGGGCGCGGGGAACTCAGCGAGGTCATCGAGGGGCCCACGGGCTGCCACATCATCCAGGTGCAAGATATCAACCCCGCGCGGACAGTACCCTTCGCAGAGGCCCAGGCCGACATCCAGAACAGCCTCTACCGCCAGCGCTATCAGGAACGTTACCGGGCTTACGTGGAGGGGCTCCAGCAGCGGGCGCGCCTGTTCATCTACCAGCAACACCTCCAGGCGGGAATCGAACACGTCCTCCTGCGAGCCACTCCCGCTCCGGGGGCCGTCCTGGAGGCCCCGGCGCCATGAGCACGGTCGTCCTCGTGCTCCTGGCGCTGGTGTTCGCAGAGGGGTGCCTGCTGGCCCTGGCCCCGGCTCCCGTCAAGCGGATGATAGGGTCCGCTTCCGAGCGCAGCCTTCAGGTGGCCGGGCTGGTTGAGGCCGTGGCGGCCCTGGTGCTCCTGGTGCTCATCTACACGTGAGCCGTCCGCAACCGGACGGTCAATACGGGTAGAACGCAAAGAAGGCCAGCGAGAGCGCCGAAAGCACCCACATCCCGGTGGGCACCTCCTGAAACCGGAAGAACTTACGCACAACGCTCCCTCTTTTCCTCCGGGGCGGCGCACCCGCCGTTTGCCGCAACAGTGCCTATGCTTCTCCAACGGTCACCGTTGCACTCGGGCTACTGTCTTGGGGTTTCTGCGGAGGCCTCCTCGGTGGCATCAGCCGGTGACAGGCGGTAATAGAGGAGTTCTATTATCCTTTTCTTCCCCCGCCCCTTGGCCCGGGCGGTCACGAGGTGAAAGTTGCCGTCCTCCGCGCCGGCGCCCCAGATTGCTTCCCCCTCGATCGGCACACTCCACTCGCGACCCCGCTCGCCTTCTCTCACCAGGAATCCCTGAAGGGTCGCCGCCTCTTGCCAGGCCAGGAGCACCCCACGCTCACCCAGGCTCCCGGCCAGGAGCGCCCCCGTGCTCCCGCCGGGCCGAGTGACCACAGGCTCTACGTCGCGGGGCCACGCACCCCCTCGGTTGGTGACGTAGAAAAAGTGGTCTTCGTGTGTCCCCACGGCAAGGGGGTGCGCGCCTATCAATCCATGCCAGTGGCCGTCCCGATCGATAGCCGCGACCAAGGCGGCCTTGCCCGGGGCGACGATAATGAACGGCCCCTGGCTGGGTGGACGAAGTGCGCCCGCCTGGTCGCTGGTCACCCGGTGGATAAAGCTGTAGTGTGCGGGTATGGTGTAGTCTTCGACGCCTGTGCCCGTTTCTCGGAACCACACGAGCCAGGCGAGATGCGCCCGGTCCTGCCGGTCGAGACCGATGGTCGGGCTGGTGATGTTCACCGTGCGCTGCAACACCTTGCTCTGGGGGCCCCACCCGTCACCGCTGTGTCGACGGACGTACAGTTCGTATTCGACATTCCTCACAATGCTGGGCGGCGGTATCAGCACGAACCAATAGGCCTGGACCTGACCATCAGCGCCCACGTGGATCGCCGGCGGCAGGAGCGTCACCTTCGTCTCACACAGCCTCTCGCGCTCACCCCACCCCTCGGCCGTCCTTCGACTGGCGATGACCAGGCTGCGACCGCTCCGCAGGTCCCGACGGTGCACCACCCAGACCTGCCCGTCCCGGGCCGCCACCCGCACCGCCACCAGTTTGCCCCGACGGGCCTTGCTCTCCTCCACCACCTCAGGAGGCTGCCAGCCCTCGGCTGTCCGCACGCGATAGTGAATGCTCTTACGCGCCGCGATCCAGACGAGGTGAACGGCCCCCTCCTGGTCACAGGTGAGGTGGGCATCCGTCACCTCCGCCTCCATCTGGGCCACCACCTTCGGGCCCTGAAGGAGGTAGCCCCCCGGTCCAGAAGGCTGGGCAGACGAAGCCGAATCCACGCCCTCCGCCGCTGCAGGCCCTGCCGCCAAGCAGGCCGCAGACAGGGCGAGCGGGAGCATCCTCAGCAGACGTCGTGCAAGATTCATCATCTGGCCTCCCTGCGCCCGGGCCCTACGTTCGAGCCAGCCACCTGGCCACGTCGGGGGCGAAGTAGGTGAGGATGAGGTCGGCGCCGGCTCGCTTGATACTGGTGAGGATTTCCAGGACGATGGGCTGCTCCTCCAGCCAACCCCGAGCCGACGCTGCCTTGACCATGGCGAACTCGCCACTGACGTTGTAGGCGGCAACCGGTACCCCGAAACGCTCCTTCACCCGCCAAATGATGTCCAGGTAGGCCAATGCGGGTTTGACCATGACGATGTCGGCGCCCTCCTCGATGTCCAGGGCCACTTCGCGCAGGGCCTCGTTGGCGTTGGCGGGGTCCATCTGGTAGGTTCGGCGGCCGCCGAAAGCGGGTGGCGACTCGGCTGCCTCCCGGAAGGGACCGTAGAAAGAGGAGGCGTGCTTGGCCGAGTAGGCCATGATGGGGAGGTGCGAGAAGCCGGCACCGTCCAGCGCCGAGCGGATGGCCCCCACCCGTCCGTCCATCATGTCGCTGGGTGCGACCATGTCCGCACCCGCCTCAGCGTGTGAGAGCGCCATCCGGGCCAACACTTCCAGCGTAGCGTCGTTGTCGATAACGCGCTGGCCGCCGCGCTCAACCACGATGCCGCAGTGGCCGTGGCCGGTGTATTCGCAGAGGCAGACGTCAGTGATGACCACGAGGTCGGGGCAGTTGTCTTTCACCGCCCGCACCGCCTGCTGAACGATGCCGTCGGGTGCGCAGCCCGAACTGGCTGCCGGGTCCTTACTCTTGGGGATGCCGAAGAGGATGACGGCAGGGATACCGAGTTTGGCCGTCTGACGACACTCCTTCACCAGTTCGTCCACGCTCAACTGGAAGTTGCCGGGCATGCTTTTGATGGGTTGGCGGACACCCCGGCCGGGACGGACGAAGAGGGGCAGGATGAAGTCGTCCACGGAGAGCGTGGTTTCGCGCACCATTCGGCGCAGGGTCTCGCTGGCCCGGAGCCTCCTGAGCCGTTGAATGGGAAAGCCCATTGCACATACTCCT
>CBDVDV010000067.1:0-17124 GCA_965372835.1 uncultured bacterium
GTCGTTTTTCAACCGTTGGTCGCGCCCGAGGAAGCCTGCTTCGACTTCGTCAACTCCACGCGCAGCATCAAAGACTGCTTTCTGCCTGCAAGCGAACGACTGTTCTGCTTCGAGCAGGCCAAGGGGGAGGGACAACTTCGTCCCTGCCGGCCCGACGAGTCCGCCGAACCGCGGATCATCATCGGCAGTCGGCCCTGCGACGCCGCCAGTCTTCCCCTCCTCGATCGACTCTTCACCGAGGAGCCTTCCGATGAGCGCTGGGTCCGCCGGCGAGAGCGCACCACCGTCGTCACCATCGCCTGCTCGCAGGCAGACCCGTACTGCTTCTGCACCTCCGTGGGTCTGGCACCGGACAGTCCGGAGGGAAGTGATGTGCTGCTCGTCCCCCGGGCCGACGGGCGCTACGCCGTCCGCACGCTCACTGAGAAAGGCTCCGCCCTCGTGGAGAAGGTCCGCCCGCTCCTCTCGACTGCAGAGCCCGCAGTCCCCCGGCTGGCTGATGTACCCGAGCGCTTCGACATCGAGTCGGCACAGGCCTGGCTCCGCAGCCACTTCGACGACGAACGGTGGGAGGAGTTGGCCTTCGCCTGCCTGGGGTGTGGGCTGTGCACCTACCTGTGTCCGACGTGCCACTGCTTCGATATCATCGACGAGGGGAACGTCCGGCGCGGGACCCGTCGGCGGAACTGGGATTCTTGCAGTTTCGGCCTCTTCACCGAGCACGCCTCCGGGCACAACCCTCGTCCGACCGTGTGGAGGCGTTGGCGGCAACGGCTCCAACACAAGTTCAATTACTTCTGCGAGCGCTTCGCCGCCGTGGCCTGCACCGGTTGCGGACGCTGTCGCCGGCACTGCCCGGTCGCCTTGGGCGTGGAAGACACCCTGACCCGGATAGCGCCGGTGCGGTAGGATACGGTTCGACGGGCTCACCGTCCCGGGCAAGGTCGAGGGAAGGAGCAGACCCGGTGTACTGCCCCAGGTGTGGGAGCGAGATGACCAAGACGGAAAAGGTCATCAAGGACGAAAAGACGGGCGAGGTCAAGAAGCGCTGGACCCGTCGCGAGTGCACCAACCCGCGGTGCAAGTACCGTATCGGTTAACGAGCCGACCACAGGAAACCTATGAGCGACTGCATCTACCAACCCAGACTGCTGCGCATTGCAGAGGTCATTGACGAAACTCCGGACGTGCGCACACTGCGGGCGACACCCATCGACGGCGAGGCTCTCCCCCGGTTCACACCGGGCCAGTTTGCCCTCTGGTCGGCCTTCGGCGAGGGCGAGTGTGCGCTGAGCCTGACCGGCTCGCCCGGAGAAACAGGTTCGGCTGGCTGCACCTTCAAGCGAGTGGGGCGGGTGACCTCAGGTTTGCGTCGGCTGGACGTGGGTGACGTGGTGGGTGTGCGCGGCCCCTTCGGCAACGGCTTTCCCCTGGCCGAACTGGACGGACGCAACCTAATCCTGGTGGCAGGGGGGATTGGGATAGCGGCGCTCCGCTCACTGGTCGACTACGTCCTAAGTCGGCGGGAGCGCTTCGGCACGGTGACCCTCCTGGTGGGGGCGCGGACGCCCGGTGACCTGCTGTACCGGCGCCAGTGTGAGCGCTGGGGGGAGGTCGGCCTGTCGCTGGTGCTCACGGTGGACCCCGGAGGTGAGACGCCTGAATGGAACGGCCGCGTCGGGTTGGTGCCGCAGGTGCTGGCTGAGTTGGCTCCGTCGCCGGCGAACACGGTGGCTCTGGTCTGCGGGCCGCCGGTCATGGTTCGATTCGCCCTTCTGGAGTTGGAAGGGCTTGACTTCCCCAGGCGAAGTGTGTATACGAGCCTCGAAGCGCGGATGAAGTGCGGCGTGGGCAAGTGCGGTCACTGCAACATCGGTTCCTTCTGCGTGTGTCGAGACGGGCCGGTCATCAGCGCCGAAGAGTTAGTGAAGTTGCCTGACGAACTGTAACGGCTCTCTGCTTCTCCGATCTGGAGCCGCGAAGAGAAAGGGAGGTCGGCCATGATCAAGACCATTAGTTACTGGTCCCTGAAAGGTGGTCTGGAAGCAACCCGCTCCCTAAAGAGCGCCATGCGGGAGGCCAAGGCCAAGGGCTTCGAGGGGATTGAACTGTGCCTGGCGCTGACCGGCGAACTCACCCCCAAGACCACCAAGCGCCAGTGCCAGCAGATCCGCAAGCTCGCTGACAAGATCGGCATCGAACTTCCCAGCCTGGCCAGTGGCGTCTACTGGGACGTCTCCCTCACTGACAACAAGGCCAGCGTCCGCAGACGCGCCCACACCATCACCAAGGCCTACCTCCAGAAGGCGGCCTGGCTGGGTATCGATGCGGTGCTCGTGGTCCCCGGCGCGGTGGACGTCTTCTTCAAGCCCGATGCGCCCGTCATCCCCTACGAGACGGTCTGGAAGCGCTCGCAGGAGCAACTGAAGTCCCTGGCCAAGACGGCCAGGAAACTCAAGGTCTCCATCGCCATCGAGAACGTCTGGAACCGGTTCCTCCTGAGCCCGGTGGAGATGGCCTACTTCGTCGACTCCATTGGCAGCCGATACGTGGGCTGCTACTTCGACGTGGGGAACGTCCTCCCCTTCGGCTACCCGCAGGACTGGATCCGCACCCTGGGCTCCCGCATCCGTCGCATCCACATCAAGGACTTCAAGCGCTCCGTCGGCACCGTGGACGGCTTCTGCGACCTCACCGAAGGCGACGTGCCCTGGGCCGAGGTGATGAAGGCGCTGAAGGAGATCGGCTACAAGAGTTCGGTCACCGCCGAGATGATGCCTCCCCGGCCCACGCTCCTGGATCTGACCAGCAAGGCCATGGACTGGATCCTGAGCCTTTGACGCATTCGAGGAACACAGCGTTATCAGGCTGACCGGCGTCTGCGCGCTTCGCTGCCCTCGCTGTAGGTGTCTTTCTGCTCGGCGTTCGTCTCCACGTCCAGGAAAGACCGGTTGAGGTGAATGCAAGAGAGAATGCGCTCCACATCATCCGCTTCGATAGCCCCGAACGGGTGGTGGGCGGAGCGCCCGTATACAACCTGTGCTACCACGGCTGCCATCACGAGGGCTTCGACGGAGGCGGCCACGATTGCCCGGTGGGCACCAGGTGGACGGACATCTGGGGTACCGAGTGGCACAAAGAACTCGACGGGGTGATGGGGTTTCCTCGCGGCCACCCGCTCGGCGAGGTCCCTCAACTGAAGCACTACACCTGGCCTGACCCCAACGACGAGCGCATCGTCGGCAAGATCCATCAGTTGGCCGAGGCGTCCTCCGACGGCGACCAGTTCCTGGGCGGCCAACACCGGGACACCCTCTGGGAAAAGTCATACATGCTCGTAGGTATGGAAAGCCTGATGGCTTACTTCATCACCGAGCCCGGGTTCGTGCGCGAGGTACTTCACCGCATCATGGATTTTCAACTGGGCATCGCCCAGCACTACCTCAGGCTGGGCGTCGAGTTCGTCTCCCTCGGCGACGACCTGGGTACCCAGCAGGGCCCACTGCTCAGCCCCGACATCGTGGACGAGTTCCTGCTGCCCGAGTACGAGCGACTGTTCCACCTCTATCGTGAGCACAACGTCCTGATCGGTTTTCACTGCTGCGGGAACCTGGATTCGGTCATTGACATGTTCATGGACCTGGGTGTGGATGTGCTGAACCCGGTTCAGGTCACGGCCAACGACCTGGACAGAATCAGGGAGGTCACGCACGGACGGATGGCGCTTTCAGGCGCGGTGAGCACCGTCACCATCATGGACGGGCCTCCCGAGCGCATCGTGGCCGAGGTCAGAGAGCGCCTGTGGCAACTGGGAAAGGAAGGCGGCTACTTCTGCGGACCTGACCAGGGCTTGCCTTTCCCCAAGGAGCACATCGACACACTGTGGGCAACCGTCGAGGAGTTCGGCGGATATCCACTCCGTCCACCAGAGAACACGTAACCGGGGCCGAACGAATCGGATCTGTCTGGCTTCCCTCGTGCTGACGTGGTAGTGTTGCGGCTGCTGCATCGTTCACTGAGCAGGACGGTGACATGTCATGTGGACGGTAGAGACCGTCCCGAGACGGGAGGAGGAGGAAATGAAGGGCCGAATCGCGCTGCTGGTTGTGGTGCTGATTGTGTCTGTCGGATGCGCATCGTACGTTCCCCGCGCTGACGAGATACGTGACGTGCGCGTCGACTTGGCGGACCTTGATCTCGAAAAGGCGTCGCCCCTGGAGTTCGAGTTTGAGGTTGCCGTGAGGGTCAACAACCCCAACGACTTCGACCTCCGCATCGAATACATGGAGGTGGGCCTGGACATCTCGGGCACCCGACTGAGCCGAGGGAGTACCAAGGGCTTCACCGTCGAGGAGTACGACGAGAAAGAGGTCAAGATCCCGGTCTACATGTCCACCCTGGCGATCCCACTGTCCATTCTGAACCTGATTGAATCGAAAGACTTCACCTATCGGATGAGCGTCGAGGTCACCTACAAGACCCAGGAGGGCCCTCTCCGCCGGAGCCTTCCTCCCCTCAGTGGCTCCATTGGGCGGTGAGAGCACCAGAGCCGGTCACAGTTGCGCGTCCGTGCCCTTCAGTTCACGTGGGGCGCATGGCGGGCGGCGTACGCAGTGCAGCCCACCTCACCGCGCGTCACGTTCCTCCTTCTTGAGCCAGCACGCGAGCCAAAACTGTCCCAGGTTCCGCACAACATCGAATGACATGACTATGGCCATCGCAACTAGGTAGGCCCAGTCCCCCGCGAAACGACGAAGAACCTGTGCATACTGGTCATCCACCCAATAGAACACCCACCATTCGCCCGTGAGGGCCAGCGCCGCTACGCAGGCGAACCCCACTACCTTCACCCCAAGGGTCGGAGCGAAGAGGGCGCTAATAGCAGCCGCCTCTACCACCACCCATAACACCACGACGGCGACGTTCACATCGGCAACCAGCGCCACAGCAATCGTCACTACGGCGAGACGGCCGATGATGCCGCAAGCGAGGATTTCCCCGAAGTAGCGGACTTCAAAGCCTACGGAGAGCGCAGCCGACCGATAAGCCACCAGCAGCAAAGGCAGGCCTGCCACAAGTGCCCACCACCCCACCGCCGCGCCCGCGGCAAGGACAACGCCACTGTAGACAATGAATGGACCGACCTCCTTCCACACTTTCACAATCTCCTCTCCTGCAAAAGACCGCCCTCTCAGCATCGAGGACGTGCTGTGACGCCTACCTCGCACCCGTGCCTGGGCGCCAGAAGCCGAAACGAAGGCTGCTGAACTGGACGACCTTCTTCCTCCCCTGGGGAAGCGCTGACCACAGTTCCTCACCCCCGGGCGCTCCCAGCCACACCAGGCCACCCGTACGCTGACCCGGGCGGGCGAGCAGGGGCTCCCACTCAGCACAGGTGAATTTGTCGTAGGAGATGCTTCGTCGGGCGTAGTACTCCAGGTGTGGCCCCCGCTTGGAGAAGTTACAGAGAACGGGTGTCTCATCAGGAAACGTCCAGTAGATGGTCTCGCCCAACCTGGGAATGAGGTCGGCTGGCTCCTCCGTCACCCCATCCAGAATCCACCAGTCAATACTGTGCAGCGCCCGCGTGCCCTCGTAGCCCCGGCGGCCGAGCAGGACGACGGCAGCCAGCGCCGCACCGATGCAGAGCCCCCGGACCACAGGAACGACGTCCCGCGACCAGGCGTGACGGAGCAATGCATCCAGCGCTACACCTCCCATCATGGCCACCGGAGCGACGAAGTAGAAGCCCCAGTAGTCGTGGACGTAAGAGCCATCCCTGAACACCACCAGGAAGACCGCAGCCGTCACGAAGAGGCTTAGCGCAGCCCCGCCCAGCCAGCGAAGCCCGCCGGGGCCCTTCCCCTTCCACACCGTCCAGCCCGCGCCCACCGCTCCCAACCCCCAGGCCACCAACGGGATGCCAAGGCCCAGGTGCTGGTACTGCTTGGCCAGCCACTGTCCCCAGGTGAACGCCCTCTGTCCCTGAAGTGACGTGCGCTCCGTGAACACCCCCCACAACGCCTTCCCGGCGTCGGCCCGCACCTGCCCGATGTAGAGCAGGAAAAGCGAGGCCGAGACCAGGGCAAGCCCGACGAGCACCACTGCAAGCCGCCGACCCCTCTCCTCACCCCCGATGAGAAGCAGACCGGCGAGCACCCCAGCAAAGATGTACATCGGCCACGCTAACCACATCCCCGCCACCACACACGCCAACGTGGCCATCCACCACCCCCGTCGGCCCGTCAGGTGCCAGCAGCGCAAGCTCAGCAATGCTCCTAACATCCACGCGAGCACCACCGGGTCGTAGCTCACCATTCGGCCGAAGTAGAGCTCCATAGGGAGCAGGGCAAAAACCAGGGCGCTGAGCGTCGCTGCACGTGCGCCTACACAACTTCGCACAAGAAGCCAAAGCAGCACCACGCTTATCAGAGAGCAGGTGATAGGCACCAACCTGGCCGCCCATTCCCGCTCACCGAAGAGGGCGAATACGCCGGTGAGCGTCAGAGGCAGCCCGGGCGGGTGGTGGAGGGTGTACCCCTGAGGCGGGATGGGCAGAGGCCCGTAGTAGTAGTAACTGGGCGCCCCCAGCGTGGTCCCCAATCCCGCGCGCAGGTTGTTGTGCGCGGCCTGGGACCAGAGGGTGGAGTTCCAGTCGTGGTGGCCGGTCCAGGGTCGGCTGATGTTGACCGAGAGCATCGCCCCAAGCCACACCAGCACCAGCAGCAAACCTGCTGCCCATACCTTCGAGGCCGGGACCACCACGTAACCTCCTCCCCTGCTGGCTCTGGCCTTATCTCCTCCGCATCGGCACAGCCCTCTTATATAGACACCAGCGCCTGATACGTCAATCTCGGTAGCAAGCATGCTGCACCGGAGTTGAAGCGAACCGGGGGGCCCGTTAGTATGGATTTGCATTGCGGGACGAATGCGCGTTGGTCGCCCCGCGCGAACTGGGGGCTCTGTCCAGGCCTGACCTATGAGCGAACCGAAATGGTCAATCAGGCACGCCCTCTCACGGGCGCTGTTTTTCTGGCCCACGGCGGCTGCCATCGCACTCGGGCGAGGGCTCATTTTGCTGTCAGACACCGCCGGCGGACGGGTGCTGCTCGCTCCCATCCTGCGGGCCGTGGGCCGATTCATCTTGTACGCGCGGTCGCTTCCCATTCTGCGTCCCCGGAGCCAGCAGGTTATGCCCCCCGACGCCCTCAATGAACTACTCGCCTCCCACGAAGAAATCGCCGTCATCCCCTGCGCCTGTCGGGCCACGACGGCCAGATGTGACCATCCCCTCCACGGGCCCCACGAGTCGGCGACGTGCTTGAGTTTCGGCTTGGCGGCTACTCTCCAGCGGATGAGCGGGCTGGGCCAGAAGGTGACGGTCGAGGAGACTCAACGCATATGCAACGACGCCGCGGCGTCGGGGATGGTGCATCACGCCATCATGACCTTCGGACTGCTGGTCGAGGTGTGTAGTTGCTGCGTGGAGAGTTGCACGGTGTTCGCTGCATACCACCGGGGCCTGACAAATGTGGTGCGACCTTCCGGGCTGATGCCGGTTCGGACAGACGACTGTGACGGCTGCTCGGGAAGGTCAGCACGGACGTGCGTGGAAATCTGCCCCTACGACGAGGGACCCGGGTCCGACGGCTGCGTGGGCTGTGGCCTCTGCGCCGTGCACTGCCCCCGACAGGCCATCCAGATGACGGAATCCACAGGGGCCTCCTGAGTTCCGAAGTCTCAGGGTCGATACTGACGGACCTCTTTCAGGAATGCTTCCAGGTCGTCGTAGTTGTTCTCCCAGGTGGTGTACATAATACCCACGACCCCCTTGACCCCCGCTGCGGATTCGAGCCACGCCTTTGTATCGTGTCCTCCGTCGTAGTAGCCGGCGATGACCTGCTTGTGGCCGCGGTCAGCGAACCACTTCAGGCTGTCGTCGCGCTTGCCATGGTGCCAGTTGACGATGATGACCCCTGCGTCGAGCCCCTCCCAGGAACCCTTGAAGGTGCCTTCCACCAGGTAGTAGCGGTCGTGGGCGTTGTGGTGGGGGTCGAACATGTCGCTCCAGACGTAGATATCAGCGCCGGGTGCGGTCCCCTGAACCATCCGGGTGGCCTTGGCGATGTGCTCAGCCAACTTCTCCCCCGAGGTGAGCGTGCGGCCGTCGGGTGTCGGCTCCCATCCGCCCACGCGGATTTCATCGTAGGCCATGAAGTAGCCGGGCGCCCCGAACATCTTATGCATGCGCCGCATCTGGTCCTCCATGATGACGAAGACCTTGGGGTCCACTAATGAGCAGCCCACCTGCCCGCGGTAGACGAGCATGGGGTGGAAGTAAGAAAGGCGAAGCGTCTCGCCGTCGCGAATGCGCGAGTTCCTGCTCACCTTGAATACCGGTGGTTCGTGCCAGGCATCGTAGGAGCCGGGCCAGCGCTTCCGGCCCAGTTTGGGGTCGGAGACGGGCTCGAAGTCGCGGCCCTCCTGGTAGAGGACCGTTCCGTCGTCATTGGTCACCACCAAGGGGCAGAGGTCCCGGCGCAGGATATTGACCAGCCCGCCTGGCTCCAGCCTGAGGTCGTCCCACCAGATGGTGCCCGTGGTGCCCCTCCAGACGCCCACGTAGACTCTCACCTGCGTGGCCGACAGGGAGTTAAACACGATGTGGTGCTGGGTCCAGTCCTGGGTGGGCTTGACGCCCAGGTCGAGGTAGTTGTGGGAGTCCACCACGTCGGAGAGGACCAGGAGCTTGGCCCCCCGGGAGTTGGCGAAGTCGCGCGACTTTATCCACACTGAAACGTGGTAGTAGTGGAATGGGTCCACGTCGACGACCTGCATCACCCGGCAGTGGCCGTGCTCGGGGTCCACTTTGCCGATGTTCTCCATGCGGAGGGAGACCTTTCCCTGACGAACCGTCTCGCGGTCGGCAAAGCTGGATTTGCCCACGCCATCCTGGAAGGCGCAGCCCGCGAACCGATGGCCCTCGACTGCCTCGAAGTCGCCGTTCTTGAGGGCCGTCTTCTCAGCCATCGCCGGCTGGGCTACACCGCCCTTGACCACGAACGGTGCCCCACGCACAGGGACACCGGCGGCGAGGTTCACGTCCTGGGAGAGGATGCTGTTGGAGTAGCCGATGGGGAAGACGGTCGGGATGATATCGAACTTGAGTTTCCTGCCTGCCTCGACGACCCGGGCGACGTTGTCGAAGTAGCGTTGATCCATCTGGGGCAGTCGGCCGAACTTGGAGTCGCTGAGCACCATGCCGGTGTAGCCGGCTTTCTTGGCGCGTGACATCAGCGCAATGACCGCGTCAACGTTGTCGTCCACGTAGAGATTCTTGGACACATAGACCCACCGGTGCTCGAACTCCATCGACCGGACGGCTCCACTCACACAGAGCACCAGAAGCGCCACCAACGCCACTGTCGCCACCCGTCCTCTCATGGAACGCCCTCCTTTGGTCTTGCATGGCTCGTATCCGCTGATACTGTGAGCATACTGTAGCGTCACAGGGAACGCATGCAACCTTTGCAGATGGGAAAGGAACTTGGATGGCACACAACGAGCGCGTCAAGATTGCTTGGGTCGGCGGAGGCAGTTACAACTGGGGCCCCCGGCTCCTTCGGGACATCATCCTCACCGAAGGCCTCCAGGACAGTGAACTTCGCCTGCTCGATATCGACAGGCAGGCGGCCAAGGAGATGGCCGCTCTCGGCAAGAAGTTGGCTAAGGACTGGGAGGTCGGCGTCACCTTCGTCCCCACCACCAACCAGAAACGGGCCCTCGAAGGCGCCGACTTTGTCCTCATCACCATCAACACCGGAGGCGTCGAGGCCACGGCCAAAGACATCAAGATACCCGAGGACTTCGGCATCTACGCCACCGTCGGGGACACGGTGGGACCGGGTGGCTGGGCCCGGGCGCTGCGGAACTTCCCCGTCTTTCAGCAACTGGGAGAGGACATCGTCCAACTGGCACCTGAGGCCACCGTCCTGAACTACAGCAACCCCATGAGCGTCCTCACCAAGGTGCTGGCCATCGAAGTGGGAGAGCGGGTGGTGGGCCTCTGCCACGGGGTCTACGAGAACTTCGACACCCTACGAGCCCTCCTCCGCCTGGAGAGCGAGGAGGAACTCACGCTCAACTATGGCGGGCTCAACCACTTCTTCTGGGTGCTCGACTTCACCGTCCGGGGCGAGCCCGGTTACCCGGCCCTTCGCCGCCGACTGGGCAAGCGAAGCCTGGCCCAGGTGGTGAGGTCGACCATGCATCGGGAAAGGCTCCTTGCCTCCGAGCTCTACGACACCTTCGGCTACCTGTCCTACATGGGCGACCGTCACATCTGCGAGTTCCTCTCAGGCTACGTCAACGGCGAGGTGACCAGGAAGGGACGGACGCAGGCCATGGACCGCTACGGGCTGGAACGCACCCCCAGCCTCATGCGCAAACGCTCCCAGCAGGCTGCTCACAGACGGCTCCTGCGATTCATCAGCGGCAAGGACGAACTCTCCCGCCAACCTTCCCAGGAAACGGCAGCGAACATCATGGCCGCCTGCGCGTTGGACCGTGAGTTCATCGACGTGGTCAACGTCCCCAACCAGGGCCAGATCGCCAACCTGCCTGCGGGCTCGGTGGTGGAGACGCCGGGTGTCATAAACGCGGTGGGCTTCACGCCCGTGGCCGTGGGTCCGCTTCCGGAGGGGGCACTGGATCTGGTCCTGCCGCACGCGGTGAACCAGGACCGTATCGTGGATGCCTGCTACGGCGGTGACCTGAAAATGGCCTTCGAGTCCCTGGCCAACGACCCCACCACGAGCCACCTGTCATTCGCTCAGGTGAAGAAGTTAGGTGACCGTCTGGTCAGAGCCCACCGCAAGTACCTGACCCAGTTCTGACACCGCGCACCCGCGCTCGTCCCCGGCTTCAAAAGGACGAGCGGGACGTAGTCGTCCCGCCCGTAACTCCTTCGCTGCGCAGGTCTACTCTTGCGTCTCGATCTTCTCCAGGGGCTGATAGTGCCCGCGAATGGGGGGTTGGGGTCGGGCGGTGGGTGCGGCCCAGCGGACGGCGTTGGTGATGACGCGCAGCACCTCAGGCTGGTAGTAGATGGGGTAGGTCTCGTGGCCTGGACGGAAGTAGAAGACCTTCCCGCAGCCTCGGTAGAAGCAGCAGCCACTGCGGAACACCTCGCCACCCGGGAACCAACTGATGAAGACCAACTCGTCCGGGGCGGCGATGTCGAAGTGCTCGCCGTACATCTCCGTGTGGGGGATTTCGAAGTAGTCGTCGATGCCCTCGGCGATGGCGTGCCCGGGCAGCGCCACCCACAGCCGCTCCTTCTCGCCGATCTCCCTCCACTTGAGCATGCAGCCGGTGCCCATGAGTTTGCGGAAAGGTTTCGACATATGCCCCGAGTGAAGCACCACCAGACCCATGCCGTCCATCACCCGCTGGTGGACCCGGTCGACGACCTCGTCCTGGACCTCGCCGTGGGCCTGGTGACCCCACCAGGTGACGACGTCGGTCTCGGCCAGCACCTCTTTCGTGAGACCGTGCTCGGGCTCATCGAGGGTGGCCGTGCGCACCGTGAGGCCTTCCTTCTTCAGGTGCTCGGCGATGACGGCATGCATCCCCTCTGGGTAAATCTTCTTGATCTGCTCATTCTGCTTCTCGTGCCGGTACTCGTTCCACACGGTGACCCGAATCACGTCAGCCATCGCTCATCTCCTCTGCTGCTTTCGACGCTTCACTACCCCTCCACCAAAGTGGCACATAGGTTGCCCGCAACCCCTTGGCCACGCAAGCACAAAACTGACACTCATCACAGATGTGGGGGGAGGTAGAGGCGGTCGAAGTCACGCCAGTGGGCGAGCATGATCCGCCGCTTCTTGCGCAGTTGGTCCGCTAAGTCGGGGCCGAGGATGAAGGTGTCCTCATCCTCGGGCTTGCTGGCGGTGATGAGGATTTGGTCGCTCCCCTCCCCTTCCACCAAGTCGATCAACTCCAGGGTGTTGTCCAGTTCGTCGCGGACGATTCCGTAGACCTGGACCCTTTCGGGATCCCCCTCGGGGCGCTCACCCAGTTCCCACATGCCTTCACGAGGCTGGGCCCGCTCCGTCAGCAATCCGAAGTCCATCACGTGCCTGATGCTTCGATAGATACAACGCAGTATGGCGATGGCGCGAGCCGTGAGCGTGGCCTGCTCAACTCCCTTCTCGGCAGCAGCCCCGAACGCCGACTGCGCCCGACCCAAAGCCCGGTCGAGACTGGCGAACCAGCCGTGTCGCAACTGAAGGTCACGTCCGGGCGTAATGTTGTCAGCGGCCCGGCCGCCATGGAAATCAAGGATGTTCCGACGACCCTCGTCGCCGAACCCGTAGAAGACGTGGGGCAGCCAGTAGTCCACCTCGTCGGACGTCAGTTCTTCGGGGAACGCCACCAGCGGACGGGTGAGCCAGCGGGCGGACAGGCCGCTGTACAGAGGCATAGAGGTGGCCCGGGGCCAGACGGCCTGCACCTGGAAGGCCCGGTTCAGTTCGTACCAGGCTTCCACCACCGCGGGCCCGGCATCGGGGCCGTAGGTTTCCTTTGCCGTCTGTTCCAAGAACGCCAGGCGCTCCTGCAGTGTGTTGGTGGGCTGCTTGAGGAACCGCCGCATGACGTTCAACAGGAACCCCAGCGAGGCGAGGTCGGTATGGCTCTTCTGATAGGCGACACCCACTCTGAAGAAGGTAGTCTTAGGCTGCCGGGCGTGCATCGCCTCCAGTTGGCCCAAAAAGCCCAGTACGTCCTCGATACCCCGCACCGGATAGGTTCGGCCGATGGTGCTGCCGAGACCCCCCGTCGCCCCTTCGCCCGACTCAGGGAGGATGTGGGCCCCCTCGGGCAGGAGCCGACGACACAACTCGGGCTCCGGGTCGGGGTAGATGTGACCCATGAACGTTTCCACCTCACAGCCCCCGTCCCGGGCGCCCTCGATGACGGCACGGTGGAAAGCGGCGACGTGGGGTGCAGGGCCCGCCGAGCGACAGTGCGCGGGGCCGTTGGGACGGTTGTAGAGAGTGGTCGACCAGCAGAAGCCCGAGCCACAGTCGTTGGTCAGAAACGTGAAGGTGTCGAAGATGGGAAACCGCCGACACAGTTCAGCGATGGTCTCCCGGTACACCTCCTGGACTTCGGACTGAAGCAGACACGGGGCCCAGATGGGGTTCCGGCTTCGGCGGGGATGGTCAACCCGTGCGCCCCGCCAGTGTGGGAAGGCCTGGTACACGGGCTCGCGCTGGTAAATGGGTTCGTTGGCGTACATGGCGGCATGGAGCCCGGCCTTCTTCAGGACGTCAACCTTCCAGGACATAAGCGCCAGGTTCTCCTCGGCGAAGGCGGTGTCGAGATACGGGCGCAGTTTCTCGGGCACGATGAACTTGAAGAAACTGGGGCTCTTGACCGAGTACTGGAGGTAGGAATCGCCCGGGTCGGTAAGTTCTTCGCTGTGCTTCCGGGCCATCGTGCCGACTCCGATGGAAACGTCAAAAAGGTCAGACATACCCGAAGCCAGGCTGACATAGCGATCGAACGTCTCCGGGTCATTCACCGGAGCCAGAAACACCAGCTTCTGCTTAGACATCTTCAGTTCCTTCCCCAAACACCGTCCAGTCAGCTCAGAGGTCCGTCGCCTGAGAGGTGAGGTGCTAGATAGATGCGGTCGAAATCGCGCCAGTGAGCGAGCATGATTTTGCGTTTCGCTCGCAGTTGGTCAGCTAAGTCGGGACCGAGGAGGAAGGTGTCCTCATCCTCCCGCCTATCGGCCATGATCAGGCTTCTCCAGAGACTACTGAGGCCAGCCGTCTCCTGTCAGATCGTCTAGTTGCGGTTTCCTTGTTAGTCTACTATGTTTGGCCCGGCGTGTTCCGGGACAACGCCCTTGCAACCTTCCGCACGCCACCGCCGGTCAGCTGAAATGGCAAATGATCGCCTTTGTACGGCGTTCTATCCGACTTCCTTCTCCCAAGCCCCCCTGATGAACGTCTCGGTCATGTGGTAGGCTTCATCGTCGGTGTATTGCCTGGGTGGGTGCTTCATGAAGTACGCGGAGGGCGCATGGAGAACGCCGCCCTGGCCCCGGTCCAGCGCCAGTTTGCAGCAGCGGATGGCATCGATGGCGACCCCGGCGGAATTGGGGGAGTCCTCCACCGACAAGCGCAGTTCGAGATTCATGGGGACGTCGCCAAACAGCTTGCCTTCCATGCGGATGAAGCACACCTTGTTGTCCTTTTGCCACGGGACATAGTCGCTGGGCCCGATGTGGATGTTCTCGTCGTCGAGCCGCTCTCCGGCGACCGATTGCACCGCTTCGGTTTTCGATTCCTTCTTGGACATAAGCCGGCTGCGGTCGAGCATATTGAGGAAATCGGTGTTGCCGCCCGTGTTGAGTTGGTAGGTGCGTTCCAGCTTGACACCGCGCTTCTTGAACAGGTCGGTGAGGGTGCGGTGGGTAATTGTGGCGCCGAGTTGCGCCTTGATGTCGTCGCCTATGATCGGCAGGGCCTTCTCCTGGAACCGCTTAGCCCACTCGGCATCACTGGCGATGAACACGGGCATGTTATTGATGAAGGCGACGCCCGCCTGCAGGGCGCATTCAGCATAGAACTTGGCGGCCCTCTCCGAACCCACCGGGACGTAGTTGAGAAGAACCTCGGTCCCGGACTCTTTGAGGACTTTGACAACCTCCTCCATGCTCGGCTCAGGTTCGTCGGCCAGCACGAAGGTGCACTTGTCATCGTAGTTGAGCATATGGTCGGCGAAGCCGTCCAGAACCTGGCCCATGCGCACCGTCGTGCCGGTTTTCGCCAGCTCATCGCAGAACACGGTGGTGCAGTTGGGCGGGGCGAAAACAGCCTCCGCCACATCTCTGCCGACCTTTCGGGCGTCGATGTCGAAGGCGCTTACCACGTCGATGTCAAAGGGGTGGTAGCCGCCGATCTCCCAGTGCATAAGCCCAATCGCAGTATCCTCATCCCTATTCCCGTAGTAGGAGATCCCCTGGATCAACGAGCTCGCGCAATTCCCAATTCCCACAATGCCGATTTTGATCTTATCCATCTATAGCTCCTCCTGAACCACTGTCTTTCCCACCGGACAGCAACGGAGCTGGCTCGCGTGTGCCCACATCGGCACAAGATCCTCCAAGGGCAACACAACTCCTGCCCTCCACAATGCCATTTCAACATCCGGAAAAACTCGCCCGGTCAGCTGCCCGCATATGTTTCATGGCTCTCCATGCATACACCACCGCCGTGATCAGCGCGTGGTAGAAGATAAAAACGAGCGAGTGCAACGGGGAGCCGAGCAGGATACTCGCCAGTATTGGGATGTTATAAAGATTCCTTCTGCCGGCCACGCGCCTGAAAGCCCTTTCAAACCGCCCGGAGTCGTCAAGGCTTCTGCCCATCGCCTTGCCGAACTGGTCGTACGTGTGGCGGTAGAAGGAAACAAACAGAATGATCCCAAGACAATACACCAGGCCTGCTGCCTCGCCCGTTGACCGGTAGAGGTAAAGTGCCAACGCAATGAACCAGGAGAACTCGAAGAGCAGGTCGAAGGAGTGCTCCAGCAGGCCAAGCCTGCTTGCTTGATTCTTCACCCGGGCCAGTTTCCCATCCAGGCCGTCCATAATCCCCACAACGAACGTCAGAATAGCAGCAGGAAGCAGATACCCAAAGAAGAACAACCCGACGACAACGTAAGCGACCAGGTTCACCAATACCGTCACCTGGTTGGCGGTTATTCTCAGGTCCGCGAGATAATAAACCAGTCTGTTTTCAACAGGCGCGTGGACATAGTGAGCCAGAAGGTCCGAGGCGCCTTTGCTTGACGTTTCGACCAGCAGTCGCTTTGCGCGCCGCAGGTCCGCTTCCGTGTCAATGTCGATCCACCAAGGCGGAACATCGCGGCGCAGTTTCGGCACGTAGCCGTCTATCGTGGCGATGTCGAAGACTACCGCGTCTCGGGCCGAGGCCGCGTTCCTTATGCAATCTGAAAGCTCAACCTTACCATCATCGGCCGCCTGTCGTGCGTAAGAGAAAACCTTGGGTGAGCAGAGAAAAACCCCCGTGTCTACGCAGTTGGCCTTGATGTGCTTGCCTATGTCGACAATGAGTCCCTCTTCTTCCAGGACCTTGGTGTCGTCCTCGGTTCCTGGTTTCCTGTCAACAGCAAGCCGGACGGAGCCATCCAGCCCCGCATCAATGAAACCTGCCAGTATTCTCGGATCGCACAGATGGTCCGACATCAGAAGCAAAAATCTCTCATTGAGGTGGTCGGCGGCTGCCAACAGAGAATAGAGATTGCCCTTCTCCCACTTTGGATTCTCAATATAGTGGATTCTCATCCCCCGGAACTCCTCGCCGATCTCTTCTGCGATTCGCTCGCCCCGGTATCCGGTAACTATGTGGACTTCTTCAACGCCGACATTGCTGAGGTTCTGGAGAATCCTGGCAAGGATCGGAACCCCGGCCAGGGGCACCAGACACTTGGGCCTGTCGCCGGTTCGTTGGGACAGCCTTGTTCCCCGGCCTGCCGCGAGGATCAGGGCCTTGGGGCTTTCGGCGGACTTGTCCATGTCGCTGCGAGCTCCTTGCATTGCCAAGCCGGGTCAGCGACGCCTCCGCGCCCTGTTGGCCAGCAGGTTGCTGGCCAGCGGCCGCCCGCTGGATAGAGGGGTTCTTGACGGCTCGAGTCGCCACAGTGTCAGCATAGACGACTCGGCCCTTTTGGAGGGATCAGGCGCCTTCTGCTCGCTGCAGCCAGCCGCTCTCGCGGCTCAATCGTATCCGAGTATCTGTTTGGCGTCCCCGACCTCCCGTGAGGTCTGATAGGGATGAACCCGGGCGTTATGTTACTCTCTGCTCCTTTGCAGGTCAAGGGTTTCTTGGTTTATCTCCTCAAGCGACATTCGCTACGCGTCCGATAATGTGTGCATGGCTCGCAAAGAAACCTGTGCCAACTGCCGACGACTCCAGGCCGAACTCGATTCTCTCAAGGCCCGCTTGGCTTGAGTCATCCCCAGTCTTCATAACTCATTTAGTAGCAAAGAGTTCAGTTGTCAGGGGTGGCCCACCTTGGCAG
>CBDVDV010000068.1:0-17102 GCA_965372835.1 uncultured bacterium
CCGCGGGTGCCGATGCGCAGGGCCGGTCTCGCCATCACCTCCTCCTTCCCGCCGCCATTCTATGGCGTCGGAGGTCCGGTGCAAGTCCGCTCGCCTTGACGGTGGTGATACGTCAGCCTTACAATGAGGCCCGCATGAGACTCCTTCACCAGGCCCAGAGCAAGGAGGCAAACGTGACCACACTCCAAAAGGTGAGACGCAAGCAGGCCCTGGTGGGCGTCATCGGCATGGGCTACGTGGGGCTGCCGCTGGTGCGGGCCTTTGCCCGCGCGGGGTTCCGCGTCCTGGGGTTCGACATCGACCCGGTAAAGGTAAAGGCCCTGAACGCCGGTCGCTCCTACATCAAGCACATCCCCTCAAAGTTCATCCGGGAACTTCGCCGGGCGGGCACGTTCGAAGCCACCGACGACCTGGGGCGCCTCGACGAGCCCGACTGCATCCTCATCTGCGTCCCCACGCCACTCACCCCCACACGGGAGCCCGACCTCACATACGTCACACGCACGACCGAGGCCATCGCCCAGCGACTCCGCCGAGGTCAACTCATCGTCCTGGAGAGCACCACTTACCCCGGCACCACGCGCGAAGTGCTCCAACCCATCCTCGAGCGAACGGGCCTAAAGGTCGGCCGAGATTTCTACTTGGCGTACTCGCCCGAGCGCGAGGACCCGGGCAACCCCACCTACACCATGGAGACCATCCCCAAGGTGGTGGGCGCCGTGGATGCGAAGAGCCTGCGGGTGGCCGTGGCCCTGTATGAGCAGGTGGCCCCGCAGGTGGTGCCTGTCAGTTCAGCCGATGCCGCCGAGGCCACCAAGATCGTGGAGAACATCTACCGCTCCGTCAACATCGCCCTGGTCAACGAACTCAAGATGCTCTTCGACAAGATGGACATCGACATCTGGGAGGTCATCAACGCGGCCAAGAGCAAGCCCTTCGGCTACCACCCCTTCTACCCCGGTCCGGGCTGGGGCGGGCACTGCATCCCCATCGACCCTTTCTACTTAGCCTGGAAGGCTCGGCAGTTCGGCGTCACCACCCACTTCATCGAACGCGCGGGCGAGGTGAACGTCTCCATGACCGAGTTCGTCGCCCAGAAAATCGCCCAGGCCCTGAACGAGCGCGGGAAGCCCGTAAAAGGGTCCAGGGTCTTGATCTTAGGTGTGGCCTACAAGCGCGACGTGGACGACATCCGCGAGTCGCCGGCGCTGCCGCTCATTGAAAGGCTTCAGGAACTGGGGGCCCGGGTCTCCTACCACGACCCGCACATCCCCGTCTTTCCATCCCTGCGCGAGCATCCGGGCCTCAGAATGAAGTCGGTCGAACTGACCCCGGCGCTCCTTCGCCGGCAGGACGCTGCCGTCGTCGTCACCGACCACTCAGCCTACGACTGGGACTGGATCGTCAAGCACGCGCCGCTCATCGTCGATACGCGCGATGCCACCAGGTCGGTCGCGCGCGGAGGAAAGAAAATCGTCAAAGCATAGGGAGGCCGAGCATGGCGAAGAAAGGCCTATACGGCGGCTATGCTGTAGGCTGGATCTGCCTGGCCCTCATCAACGCCAACATCGCTCAGTGCAAGAAGCACACTGCCCTCCTCTGGGGACTCCTCTCCCTCCTCCTCGGCCCCATCGTCACGTTTATCCTGATTTTCCTCTGACGAGAGGGGGGAAAGCAGACCACGCCAACGACTCTATCAGCGGAAACAACACGCGCAGTGGCCCTTCGGGTCGTACGATTCGTATGAGCCCATGCCCGTGGCTCTCACACGGGTGCTCGGCCTGCGGCGAGGCACCCGTGCCACCCCGTGAATGTAGGGCAGCCGTCCAAAGGCGGGTGGGTGGCACGGGCACCCCGAAGGCTCGTCGGTAGATGTGATGGGTGGCACGGACTGGCCCGGAGGGGCTGTCCGTGCTTTCACCAGCCTGGTACCGGGTCGACCTCAAGAGGGACGGGTCGGACGCCTGCGTACCACCCCGCGCTGGACCACTTCCAGTCTTCGGACCTGCTGACCAGGCCCCGGCGGACCGGATTCGCGTGCGTATACCGGATCATAGTCGCCGCGGTTACGGCACTGCGGACGTTTCGGTCGTAGCCCGGCCCAGGCTGCCAGAAATGCCAAACTGTCCGGGCTCCCCTCTTTACAGCCAGCCGGTCCAGACAGACAGAGCGCGTCTTCCGAAGGTACGCCAGGGCCTTCCGGGCCATAGGCAACTTGATGCTGAGCAGTATCCGCGCGATGGAGTACTCTGCCCGCACAGGCCACACCATCAGGTGGACATGCTCGGGCATGAACACATACCCCCAGAGCTGAAACTGGTGTCCCCTACGCGCTGCGTCGATGGATTGGGCCAGCCAGAAACAGGTTCGCTCTGTATCGAGCAAGGGGATGTTGCGGAAACACGAGAAGGTGAGTTCGTGAGCGTGGCCGGGCTCATTGTAGTGTCGAATCCGTTTGCGACGGGACTGTGACATCCCTGTTTTCCCCGCCAACTCACGGACAGACCCCTGAGGGGGCCAGTCCGTGCCACCCAGGGTTAGTCCTTGCCTGACCACCTATCTGTTGGCAGACCTCGCCTGTCTACAAATTCGCTGTCATCATCTTCTGGTCATCGTCAGTACCGCCGGTGTCTCGGAAGTTGCAGCCACACCAGAACTCCTCTGACGGCGGGTGAGCCGACAGGCAGCAGTGACCCCTCGCTTTCTGAGGAACTCCTTCACCCAGGCAAAGCCTCCGGCCCAGGCCCTGCCTGCTCCCGGCGCTGTCCCTCAGCCCCCGAACTGGAGTTGATAGAGTCGGCGGTACCGGGGGGACCTATCCAAGAGTTCGGCGTGGGTGCCGACGTCAGCGACCCGGCCCTCCTCCATCACCACGATCTTGTCGGCGTGTTCCACGGTGGAGAGGCGGTGGGCGATGATGAAGGTGGTGCGGCCGCGCATGAACTCGTCCAGGGCCTGGCGGATGTGGTGTTCGCTTTCGGAGTCCAGTTGGCTGGTGGCCTCGTCTAAGATGAAGATGGGTGGGTCTTTGAGGATGGCCCGGGCCAGGGCGATACGTTGGCGCTGGCCGCCCGAGAGGGTCGCCGCGTCCTCACCGATGACCGTGTCGTAGCCCTGAGGCAGTTCCCGGATGAAGTCGTCGGCGTGGGCCTTTCGTGCCGCCTCCTCGATCTCTTCGTCGCTGGCCTCGGCCTCACCGTAGGCGATGTTGGCCCGCACGGTATCGTCGAAGAGAAGCACTTCTTGGCTGACCAGGCCGATCTGCCCCCGCAGCGACTTCAGGGTGGCTTGGCGCACGTCGACGCCGTCGATGGTGACCCGACCGGTGACCGGGTCGTAGAAGCGAGGGATCAGGTTCACCAGAGTGGTCTTGCCCACGCCGCTGGCCCCGACCAGGGCGATGCGCTCACCGTAGCGGGCCTCCAGGTCGACCCCGCGGAGCACCTCCTCCTCACCGTCGTAACTGAAGTGGACGTCCTCGAATCGCAGGGCCTGGCGCAGGGCCGGGAGCTCGCCGGCACCCGGGCGCTCCTGGATGGTGGGCACCTGGTCGCGCAGTTCGAAGACGCGCTCGGCCGCGGCCAGCATGATCTGCATCCGGTTGTACACGTTGGACAGTTTGCGCACCGAGGCCATGGCCAAGGCCAGCGAGGCAACGAAGGTCATGAAGGCGGTGGGGTGGAGTTGGCCTCCGACCTGGGCCTGGGCAGCCAGGACAATCACCACACTGGCTGCGACGACGCCCAGGAGTTCCAGCAGGGGCGGGACGGCGGCGATGCCGGCCACCATTCGCCGGCGCTGGCGGTACCGCTGATCGTTGAGGGCGCGAAAGCGGCGGACCTCGGCCGCCTCGGTGACGAAGGCCTTGACGACACGAATGCCCCGGAAGGTCTCCTGCAGTTGGTTGGTGAGCCGGGAGCGGACGGCGAGGAAGTTCCGGGCCGCCCGTCTGACCTGCTTGCCGATGAGCGCGGCCACCGCCACCAACAGAGGGACGATGATGAAGACGACAAGGGTGAGTTTAGGGCTGATGCCGACAAGGACGACCAGACAGGCGACGAAAGTGACGGGTTCCTGGATGGTCTTGCCGAAGAGAGTGGCGACACCCAGGCGCAGGCTGTCGATGTCCACGGTGAAGCGGGTGATCGGGTCGGCGGTTCCCTGCCGGGTGTAACTGTCAACGGAGAGGTGGAGGGTGTGGTCGTAGAGTTCGTTGGCGATATTGATGCCCACACGAGCCGAGAGCATGCCGGCAAGGAAACGCTGGAAAAAGGCGGCCGTGCCCCGGACGAACGTGAGCACCGCCAGGAAGCCCATGAGCAGCGCGGTGAACTGCACTTTGTTGTCCCGCCCCCACTCGAGGAGAGGCCGGGCCGACGTGTTGATCTTTTGGCCCAAACTGGCGAACATGCCCCCCTCACCCAGGTGCACGATCTCAGTCGGGGGCCGCTCAGCAAAGAATCCCAGGATCAGCGGCCCGATAGAACTCAAACGGGTCACGCTCAGGACGGCCACCGCCGCGCTCAAGAGCACGATGGCCACTACCCGCCGGCGCAGCGGCCACACGTAGCCCAGCAGTCTCAGAAGGTGAGGTCTCCGACCTCTCCGGTCGCCTTGCTCCCTCCGATTCTTCATAGGGCCTCCACCTGCTCGGCTTCGCGCTCCAGCGGCTTCCCGCTCAGGAGGGAGTGGGCGTGGCGCAGCACGTCCTCCACCCGGACCTCATGCAGACATACCAAGCGGTCGCACTGTCGCCGGTAGCAGGGCGCGCAGTGGGCCGCGGAGGTCACCACGGCAGCCCGGTCGCTGTAGGGACCCGTGCGGGCCGGGTTGGTGGGGCCGAAGACGGCCACCAACGGCGTCCCCACGGCTGCGGCCAGGTGCATGGGGCCGGAGTCATTGGTGAGCAAGAGCGCCGACCGCTCAAACAGGGCCGCCAACTCCACCAGCGACGTGCGTCCCGTCCAGTCCAGCGCCCGCTCCCCGACCCGCTCCCCGATCACCCGGGCCAGGTCCGCATCGTCCTCGGCACCGACGACGATAACCCGTACGTCATCCTCGGCGGCCAACCTCTCGGCCACCTCAGCAAACCGCTCGGGCGGCCAGCGCTTCGTCTCCCACCGGGTCCCGGGAGCCACGCAGACTATCGGCTCGGCGACCAGTTCCTGAGCCAGCGCCGCCTCGACCCGCTGGCGGGCCTGCTCCGGAGCGGCAAGTTCGAAGCGGGGTTCCGTCGGCGGGGCGACCCCCAGGGCGCGCAACACCTGCAGGTAGCGGTCCACGGCGTGCACCTCGGGGTCGCGGGGACGCACGGTGACCGTGTAGGCAAGACGACTGAACTCCCGGGCCGTGGTCAGACCGACACGCACCGGAGCCCGGCTGGCGCGGGTGAGCAGGGCACTGCGCGCCAGGCCCTGAAGGTCGATGGCCACATCGTAGCCGGCCCCGCGGAGGCCGGCGACCAGGCTCTTCCACTCGCGTCTCCGCCCCCAGAAACCCCATCCCCCCCAGCGCTGCCGGTCGAAGAGGAAGACCCGGTGGACTTTCGGGTGGGCCTTTAGGAGTTCCACGTAGGGTCGGCTGACCACCCAATCGATTTCCACCGATGGAAAAGCGTCCGCCAAGGCCACCGCCACCGGCAAGGCGTGGATGACGTCTCCCAGAGAACTGGGCTTGACAAGAAGCACCCGGCGGGGGGCCTCGACCCCGGTGCGGGCCGGTGCCGCCTCCCGGATGAGGTCGTCCAGCCAGACCTTCAGGCGTCCCGCTCCCCTTTCGCGTGGGGGCAGGTAGCCGCGCAGGAAGGTTCTGAGCGCTGCCTCCTCGAGGCTGCGGGCGTGAATCAGGTGACGCCACAACCGACCCAACTGCTTCAGTCGCAGGCGGCGACTGTCCCTCAGTGGTCGGCGGACACTCTCCACGTCGATAATCCAGACCCGACGTCCTCCGGGTGGGCCGGAGACCAGGACGTTGTTAGCCTTGAGGTCCTGGTGGTAGAAGCCTCGGTCGTGCAGTCGGCGCACCTCCCGACCCAACACCCACATGACCTCCGGGTCCAAGCCGTGCTTGCGAACGAAGTCTTTCAGGCGTTCACCCGTGACGGCCTCGGCGATGAAGTAGGCCTCGCCCAGCACCCCCCACCGGCGGACCTCCACAGCGGCCAGGGGCATGGGCACGGCGACCTGGCGCACAAGCATCTCATTGCCCCGCCGCCAGGCTCGCCAGGCCCGCGACGAGCGGAGCACGCTGGCCCATCGTTTGAGATAGGTCGGGGGCTCGAAGCGCTTGACTACCCAGCCCTGGGTCTCGGCAGAGGCGAGGCCGGTGAGGTCTGCGACCTCTCCGGTCGCTTCGCTCCGTCCGATTTCCTCATTGGCCAACCCCAGTCCACTGACCTCGTCCCGGGCAACGGCCACCGGCCCCGCAGCGGCCGGCGACCTCACCAGAGCCGTGACCGCCCGGTGCGTGCTTTTCAGGACCTCGACGTCCGGAAGCATGAGCAACTGCTCCGGGTCGGCGAGCAGTTCCCCCACCAGTCCGCCGGCGCACCCGGCCCGAAGGGCGAAGCGTCGGCTACCGGCCCGTCCGACCACGAACTCCCTGTTGGTTCGGCGAGCCCGCAGCGACCGACGTCTCCAGGAGCGTTCCAGCCGACGCTGACTCCGCCGCCACACCCTCCGAGCCAGTTGGCGCTGCCCGGGCCCCAGCCTTCCCCGCTCCCCCAGATAGCCCTTGAGCGCCAACAGCCGGAGCGACGCCGACAGCGCGTGCTGCACAAAGGCCTCAGCCGCGGCCAGCATCTCCTCCCTCCGCCGCCGACCCAGGCGCTTTGAAACGCGCGTCCGGTCCACGTCGACTAAGGCGAAGCCGTAGCCCTCACCCTCTTCTTTCGCCAAGACCTTCACGCCATGGAAGTCGTCGTGGTAGACACCCGCGTCCTGGAGGCTCCGAAGCCACCGGCCGAACTCCCAGGCCAGCCGGCGCCGACCGGCCGGGCCAACGTCGCCGTCGGAAGCCAGGTGGCTCAACAGCCCAGCCCCACCGATCGCTTCGGTCACGAGCAGGTGGCGCCACGGGCCCCCGGCCACGCGCTCCTCACCACAGATGACCGGCCGGGGGCACCCGACCCCCAGGTCCCGCAGACGTCTCAACCGGCGGTAGTCCCGCCAGCCCTTGCCCGGGCGCAGCCAGCGCGCCAGCCACGCGCCCACTCCCACCGGGTGGTAACTCTTGACGTAGTAGTCACGGCCACCGTGGGTGACCCGCCAGACCGTGCGCGCAGATGAGCGCCTGACGAGTTGGGCGCTGCGGTCCGGGCGGTCCTGGACTGGTGACGGCCGCGGGATCCGCGGCGGGGCCCCGGCCAGCAGCCGGGCCCGCTCCAGGAGGGACTGGCAGCCCGCCTCGACCTCCCACCGGGCTTTGGAAGTGGAGAAGGGCATCCACATGTCAACCTGGCTCCTCGGCCGCCGGCGGACGCGCCCACGTCCGAACCCGCGCGACGACCAGTAGGGTACGGTTAGGTCTGCGACCTCTGCGATTCACCGGGTCACTCCTTGAGAGGGGCTTTCTTTGCCGACTCACGCGGCTGTGGGCTCGGCGGCGCTCAGATGATGTCGATGTTACGGACGTCGAGGGCGTGTTCCTCGATGAAGCGTCGGCGGCTCTCGACCACCGTGCCCATGAGCACGCTGAAGATCTTGTCGGCGCGGGCGGCGTCCTCCACGGTCACCTGCAGGATGGTGCGGGCGGCGGGGTCCATGGTGGTCTCCCATAACTGAATGGCGTTCATCTCGCCCAACCCCTTGAACCGCTGGACGTCCAGTCCCCGACGGCCAAGGCGAAGCACCGCATCAAGGATCTCACTTCCACTGAGGATGTCCACCGTGGAACCATCACCGGTCAGCCTGGCCACCACGGCCTTAGCGCCCGGCTGGGAGTAGTACCGGCGCGGGTCGAGGCCTTGACGGGCCAGTTTTCCCAGCAAGGCTTCCAACTCCTCGGCCTCGTGGAACTCGTCCACGCGGAGCTGTGGGGTCTCCGACCCCTGCGCTCCCTCCGGTCGCTCCGATGGGGTCTCCAACCTCTCCGGTCGCTTCGCTCCCTCCGATTCGCGGGTCGGTACGTCCCCGCCGTCGGCCACCAGGAGTTCACCGCCGAGTTCCTTCTGTTTTGCCTTGATGAAGGACCGCCGTTCCCGCTCCGTGAAGAAGAACTGCTCCTCTCCCTCCAGGAGCACGCGGAAGCGCGGTAGTTTCCCCCGGCGCCGGCGGGCCAACAGCCGAGGCAGCCGCAGCCCCCGGCGACTGGCAATGTGCTCGCACTCATCAAGCCGCTCCAGCAGCCCCAGCAGGGCGCGCAGCTGGGCGCCGCCAAGGTTCCTTTTCTTCGGCTTGAGCACCTCCAGGGTGGTGCCCTCCGAGCCCCAGTCCAGAAGGGTCTCGCGCATCTCCCGTTCGGTGTAGACGTATCGCTCCAGGCTCTTTCGGCGGATCTTGTAGAGTGGCGGCTGGGCTATGTAGATGAAGCCCTGATCCACCAGTTCCTTCATCTGCCGATAGAAGAAGGTCAGCAGCAGGGCTCGGATGTGGGAGCCGTCGAAGTCGGCGTCGGTCATGATGATGACCTTGCCGTAGCGGGCCTTGGAGATGTCGAAGTCCTCGCTGCCGATACCGGTGCCCAGGGCGCTGATGATGAGCCGAATCTCCTCGTGGGCCAGGACCTTGTCGATGCGGGCCTTCTCCACGTTGAGGATCTTACCACCCAGTGGCAGGATGGCCTGGAACCGACGATCCCGGCCCTGCTTGGCGGTGCCGGCGGCCGAGTCGCCCTCGACCAGGTAGAGTTCGGTGGTCTCCCGGTCCCGGCTGGAGCAGTCGGCCAGTTTGGCCGGGAGGCTGCCGGAGAGGAGCGCGCCTTTTCGGCGCACCAGTTCCCGGGCCTTTCGAGCGGCCACCCGCGCCTGAGCGGCCAGGGAGGCCCTCTCCACGATGGTCCGCGCCGTGGACGGATGTTCCTCGAAGAAGGTGGCCAGTTGCTCGTTGATGACGCTCTCCACGATCCCCTGAACGTTGGAGTTGCCCAGTTTGGTCTTGGTCTGACCTTCAAACTGGGGGTCGGTCAGGCGCACGCTGATGACCGCGGTGATCCCCTCGCGGATGTCGTCACCCTCCAGGCTGGGCCCCTTCTTGGCCAGGTCGTGGGTGCGGGCGTAGGTGTTGACCGTGCGGGTAAGCGCCGAGCGGAAGCCGCTGAGGTGGGTACCGCCCTCGATGGTGTTGACACTGTTGGCGAAGGCGAAGATGTTTTCGGCGTGGCCGTCGGTGTACTGCATGGCCACCTCGACGCCGACGCCGTTCTGCTCCTTGCTGAAGAAAATGACTTCCTTGTGGAGGGCGTGTTTTTCCTCGTTGAGATACTCGACGAACTCCGGTAGTCCCCCAGCGTAGTGAAAGACCTCACTCTTGTCACCGACCTCGTCGACAATGGCGATGCGCACGCCCGCATTGAGGAAGGCCAGTTCGCGAAGCCGCCGGGCCAGCACCTGGTAACTGAAGGAGACCTCCGGAAAGATCTCCGGGTCGGGTTTGAAGGTGATGCGGGTGCCGGTGTGGGTGGCCTTGCCTAACCTGGCCACCGGCCCTTTCGCCTTCCCACGAACGTACTCCTGGCGGTAGACGTGCCCGTCACGACGGACCTCCGCCTCCAGCCACTCGCTCAGGGCGTTCACCACCGAGACACCGACACCGTGCAAGCCGCCTGACGCCTTGTAGACGCGGTCGTCGAACTTGCCGCCGGCGTGCAGGGTAGTCATGACCACCTCGAGGGCCGACTTTTTCATCTTGCGGTGCCGGTCGACGGGGATGCCCCAGCCGTCGTCGGTGACCGTGGCCGAGCCGTCGGCGTTCAGGCGCACCTCGATGTTCTGGCACCGTCCGGCCATGGCCTCGTCGACGGAGTTGTCCACCACCTCCTCAACCAGGTGGTGGAGGCCGCGCATGCCGGTGTCCCCGATGTACATGGCCGGGCGCTTGCGCACGGCCTCGATGCCACCGAGCACACGTATGGTAGTGGCGTCGTAGCGCTGGGGGGAGCCGGCGCTCTGTTTCCGGGCTTTGGTGGAGGCCGGCTGCTTTGCCCTGGGCCGGCCTCGGCTTTTCTCACCCGTCTGCTTTTTCTTCGCCATCGCTCTTACCCGGGAGAACCTGAAACCACGAAGCGGATGTCAGAGATGTGCCGGCGGGTGTAACGCTCGCGCAGCCCCGCGAGCAGTTCCGCCTTACGAAAACCCTCCAACTCGGCCCGCAGCGGTGCCGAGGCGACCTCTACCCACAGCCGCTCACGCCGGAGCCCCACCAAGCGCGTCTGGGCCGCCAGCCCCTCCCCTGCGGCCCCCCGCCAGGCTCGCTCCAAGTCGGTACGCGCCGAGTCGCTCAGGAGACCGGCCTCGCTCAGCCAGGCTTCCAGGGCGCGCCCAAGACGAACGCTTTCGCTGCCTTCAGCCACCGCCTCAGACCAGTGTTACGGGCATGACTACGTAGAGGACGTCTTCGCCGCAGCGCAGGATCGCCGGCCGGGCCGGCTCCGAAAGTTCGAGAGACACTTCCCGGTCGGCTGGCAGTCGGCGCAGGGCATCCTCGAGCAGTACGGGATTAAACCCGATCTCCAGGTCGGGATAGTCGTACTCTATGTCCATCTCCACGGTGGCCTCCCCCGTTTCCGCGGCCGAGCCGCGCAGCACCAGCTTCCCACCCGAGAAGTGCATGCGCACGGCCCGCGACTCCTCGCTGGTCAGGATCCTCGCTTGACGAAGCGCCGACAAAAGCGCCCCGGCCTGCACGGTTACCTTCTTATCCGCATCCTTGGGGATCACGTCGTCGTAGGGCGGAAAGTGTCCTTCCACCAGCCTCGAACTCACGAGAGCCGCAGCCGACTGGACAATAATCGTCGTCTCGTCCACAGCCACCAGGACCTCATCATCGGCGGCGCTGCTCAACAACCGCTGAATCAGAGTCATCGCTTCGCCGGGTACGATGGCATTCTCACCCATCGGTGTCAGTCCGGACATCTTTTTCCGAACCAAAGCCATCCGCCGACCGTCCGTGGCCACGAACTCGGCCGCTCCCTTCTGGAAAACCACCAGCACCCCGTTGAGCGAATAGCGGGTGGCTTCAGAAGCGGTGGCGAAGACGGTCATCTCGATCATCTCCGCCAAGGCTTCTCTGGGAAGCCTCTGGGCCCCGTCACCTAAGAAGTCCGCCACCACCGGGAACTCTTCGGGATCGTCACCCACAAGTCGGAATTGGGACCGCCCCGCAACCACCCCGAGACCCGCGCCTTCTGTATGGATATCGACCATCTCGGAACGGACTTCGCGAAGGATTTGAGTCAGGACCCCAGCCGGTGTGAGTGCCTGGCCGGGCTCTTCGACATTGACGTTGTCGACGCGCACTCGGGCGCCTGATTCCAGGTTTGTTGCTGTGAGTTGCAGACCAGTCTCCTCTGCAACAATTTTGAGGTTCCTCAAAATCGGTTTGGTACTGCGCTCCTCAGCCAGGTGACCCACAAACTGACACGCCTCCAACAAGGCCTCCCGATCGCATCGTAGTTTCATCGTCGTTCCTCACTTCCTTTGAGAGAACGCTGTTTAAACTGATCTTTACTGTCAAAGACTCTTGTTAGAGCGCACTCTTATCGGCGTCTCTTTTGTGCGCCTCCAGCGGTTGATCCGCCTAACCTATTGTACCGAAATGAGTTGCACATTTCAATCTTTAGTTCTGGCCTGTGGAAAACCTGTTTACAGTACTTCGGAATAGCGAGCGAAAACCCCCGGCGTTCGGCCCTTGGTGGAACCGCCCTGTTCGCATCGGTTCACAGCGGGCTACCGGACGCCCTCCTTACGAACATGTTTGCCACAGGCTCCGAGTCTGCTCGTCAACGGCCCCCGCGGCTTCCCCGAAGCATTCTTCTCCTGTGCTCAGGGCGCCGCCGATGCCCGCATCCTTATACCCAGAATGGCTGCTTGGGTCAAGGAAAAGCCGTCGCTTTCACTTGGCTCTTTGTCGGTTGGGTGCAGGTACATCTCAGAGGCTGAGTTCTCGGCGGATGGCCCGGACGAGTTCGGCGAAGTTCCGGTCCTCCGTTAGCAGCGAACCGGCCTTGCGAACGCTGTGCAGGATGGTGGTGTGATCCCGGCCGCCCAGCGCCCGGCCGATGGCCGGAAGGGAAAAGTTGGCGTACTCGTGGGCCAGATAGGCGACGAGGTGTCTCGCGTGCGCCAGGGGCCGGGCTCGCCGCGGTCCCCGCAGTTCGCGGACGGAGAGGCCGAGCCTTTGACTCACCGTCCGTATGACCCGCTCGATGGTCAGGGGCGGGGCCTGGGTGCGACGCCGCCGGCCGATGTCCGAGAGGACGGCTCGGGGCTCGTCCCCGGTGAGTTTGCAGGTGGCTGCGGCCCGGAGCAGGAGGCCGATGAGTTCGCGATTGTTGACTTCGAGAGGCTCGACGAACTCCTCCAGCAACTCCGCTGGGACGGGCCAGTGGAGCCGCTGGGCCACCTCCTGGGCGAGGTGGAGCCGGAAGGCTCCGTCACCGGGCTCGAGTTCGACAACCAGACCCCAGGCGAGTCGCGAGCGTATGCGCTCGGCGACCCCGGCCAGCGCCGCGGGCAGCGCGCGGCTGGTGAGCACCAGTTGCTTCCCGGCGGTGTGTAGGGCGTTGAAGTAGTGGAAGAACTCCTCCTGGGTGCCCTCTCGGCCGGCCAGGGTGTGGACGTCATCCATGAGGAGCACGTCGGTCGCCCGCAGTTCTTTGCGAAGTTCCGTCGCCCGGTTCTCGCGGACGGCCCGCACCAGGCGCTCGAAGAGTCCTGAGGCGGTGAGCTGGAGGACGCGCAGTTCGGGGTGGCCCTCCAGGAGCGCGTGGCCGACGGCGTGAAGCAGGTGGGTTTTGCCCTCGCCGACGTGACCGCAGATGACCAGGGGGTTGTAGCGTCGGCCGGGCTCTTCGGCGACGGAGTGCGCGGCCTCGTAGGCTAAGCGGCTGCCGTCGGCAACCACGAAGGTCTCAAAGGTATACTCGCGGTTCAGTTCGAGGATCGGGGCGGGCGCGGCTGCCTCCGCCCCGGGCCGACTGGGAACCACCTCAAAGCGCACCTCCTCGACGGCCAGTCCTGAGCAGGCGAGGGCGTCCTTGATGAGTTGGCCGTAGCGCTCCTCCAGCCAGGTTTGGTAAAAGCGGTTGGGGCAGCCGAGTTGGACTACGGGCGCGCTGAGTTTCAGGGGGAGCAGCGGCGCCAGCCAGGTTTCCGCTTGGGCCGGCGTCATTTGCCGACGCAGCAGGCCCAGCGCCCGCTGCCAGTAGGGGCTCTTCGCTCGACTCTCGGTCACGCGTCCTCCCGGATGCTGGTGCTCCCGTCCGCTCAAGCCTCATCTTAGGGCTCCTGCGAGGGAGGTCAAGCGGGCGGTACTTTTCCTGCTGTGAGAATGGGGCGTGCCTCGGGATCTGCCCGGGAATCCTGAAGTTCTCATGCCGGCTGTCACCTTGACCGCGTCGTGGCTGGATCGTAGAATAATGATTGAGGACGCGCAGCACCGAGGGACGCAAAGAAAGAACTGCCGAGGGCGACGTGGACATGCGCAAGCACCTGGAACCCCGCCGGTACCTGGTAAGTTTTGACACCCACCACCTTCCCCATCTGTTTACTGATGTGCTGGTTGTGGGCAGTGGGGTGGCTGGGTTGCGGGCGGCCGTGGAGGCGGCGCGGGTGGGGTCGGTGCTGTTGGTGACCAAGGGCCCGGTCGACGACTCCAACAGTTGGGAGGCCCAGGGGGGCGTGGCCGCAGTGATGAGCGTCGAGGACTCCCTGGAGGAACACGTCGAGGATACCATGCGGACGGGCCAGGGCCTGAGCGACGAGGACCTGGTCCGCGCCGTGGTGTCGGAAGGTCCGGGAGAGATCCGTCGTCTGCTCGAGTGGGGCGCTGAGTTCGACAGGACCCGTGGGCAACTGTCCCTGACCAAGGAGGGCGGCCACAGCCATCCGCGGATCGTCCACGCCCGAGGCGACGCCACCGGCGCCGAACTGGTGCGGGTGTTGGTTCGGGTGGTGAGGGAGAGCCCGCTGATTCAGGTCCTGGAACACACCTTCGTCATCGACCTGCTCACCACGGACACCACCTGTGTGGGGGCTTTCGCCTGGGACGACCGTCGGGGGCTGACCCTCATCTGGGCCCGCGCCTGTGTGCTGGCCACCGGGGGCGCCGGCCAGGTGTACCGGGAGACCACCAATCCGGAGGTGGCCACGGGCGACGGTATCGCCATCGCCTACCGGGCCGGGGCCGAGTTGCGCGACCTGGAGTTCGTCCAGTTCCACCCCACCACCCTGTACATCGCCGGCGCGGCGCGGACCCTCATCTCCGAGACGGCGCGGGGCGAGGGGGGGATCCTGCGCAACCGCAGCGGCGAGCGCTTCATGCTCCGCTACCATCCGGACGCCGAGCTGGCTCCCCGCGACGTGGTGGCCCGCGCCATCCTCAAGGAGATGCAGGCCAGCGGCGACACCCACGTCTACCTCGACCTTACCCACCTGCCGGCCGACCGCCTGGCCGAGCGCTTCCCCCAAATCGCCCAACGGTGCGCGCATTTCGACATCGACATTGCCAGGGACCAGATTCCCGTCCGCCCCAGCGCTCACTACCTTATCGGCGGCGTAACCACCGATGCCAACGGCCAGTCCAACCTGGAAGGGCTCTACGCCGCCGGTGAGGTGGCCTCCACCGGGCTCCACGGGGCCAACCGTCTGGGCAGTAACTCGCTCCTGGAGGCCCTGGTGCTGGGTCGGCGCACGGGTAAAGTGGCGGGGGCTTGGGCCATGGATCAACGTCGGCGAGCGCAGGTGCCGCTGCACCTGAGGAGCGCCCTGGAGGCTCCGCGCAAGGACGAGATTGACCTGCGCGACGTGGCCAACTCGCTCAAGAGTCTGATGTGGCGTCAGGTGGGCATCGAGCGGGACGCGGCCGCGCTCCTCGAAGCCGAAGAGCGCATCGACTTCTGGACCAGTTACGTCCTGGACACCGAGTTCCTCAGCCCCGTGGGCTGGCAACTGCAGAACATGCTCACCGTGGCCAAACTCATTACCCACAGCGCCCGCCAGCGCCGCGAATCCCGCGGGGTGCACCTGCGCACCGACTTCCCGGAAACCGACGACGAGCACTGGCGCCGACACACCACCGTGCAGAAGCGGAGCCCCACACTGGTGTAGCCGAAGCGGAGGGAGCGAAGCGACCGGAGAGGTCGGAGACTCACCCCGCGGTCGCCAGGCAGAGACAGCGCGGCTCGTAGGCGAGAGAAATGGCCATAATCGGAGGGAGCAAGGCGGCCGGAGAGGCGGGAGAATCGGAGAGGTCGGAGAATCGGAAAGGTCGGAGAATCGAAGAGGTCGGAGACCCACCTACCTACGCCACTTCACCTCAAGGGTCGCTGGCCCACTCACGGCCCCGGCTAAAGCCTCAGGTCTTCAGCCTCCCGGTCGAGAGCATCCGCGCCGGCCGGTACTCGGACAAGTACTTCGTGCGCACCCGCGAGGTGCTGGTGGCCGAGAACCGCCATCCCCGGGTCCTGATGCAGGTCTTCACCAAGCATCGGGGCATCCTCTGTGGCGTCGACGAGGCCATCGCCATCCTCAGGCTCTGCTCGGAGCCCCCGGGGAGTCCCCTGGTCATCCACGCCCTTCGTGACGGCGACCCCGTCGGCGCCGAGGAGACCGTGCTGACGGTCGAGGGTGACTACGCGGCATTCGCTCACCTGGAGACGGTGTACCTGGGTGTTCTGGCCCGGGGGACGGGCGTGGCCACGCTGGTTCGCGAGGCCGTCGAAGCCGCTGCTGAGAAGCCCGTGTTCTTCTTCGCCCCCCGCTTCGGCCACTACCTTACCCAGCCGGCCGACGGCTACGCCGCCTTGGTCGGCGGGGCTGTGGGTGTCTCCACCGACGCCGGGGGCGAGCGGTCGGCGGTGCCTGGCATGGGCACCATCCCCCACGGCCTCATCGCCGCTTATGACGGTGATACGGTCGCTGCCTCGGTGGCCTTCGACAGACAGATCGACCCGGAAGTTCGGCGGATTGTCCTGGTGGACTTCCAGAACAATTGCCCCGAGACCTCGGTGGCGGTGGCCCGGGTGCTGGCGCAACGCGGTCGGCTCTGGGGTGTGAGGCTGGACACGGCTGGCGACCTCTGGGATGAATCTTTGAGCGAGGAGGAGCGGACGCCCGGGAACAAAGGCGTCTCACCACCCCTGGTGTGGAGGACCCGTCGGGCGCTGGACGAGGCGGGCTTCGACTGGGTGAAGATCGTGGTCAGCGGGGGCTTCAACGCTGAGCGACTTCGCCGGTTTGTCGCCGACGGGGTGCCTTTCGACGCGGTGGGCATCGGCTCCTGGTTCTTCAGCCGACACGCCGAGTTCACCGCCGACGTGGTCATGGTGGAGGGCCGGCCCTGCGCCAAGGTGGGGCGTTCCTACCGCCCCAACCCCAGGCTGGAACTCGTGCCGCCATAGGTCCGACCGAGAAAGAACGGCTCACGCACCGACGTCGTGCGTCCGTGCACTGCTCGGCCGAGGAGTCAGGGGCTGGCGAGCCGGTCCCGACCGGGCGGGGAACGAAAGAGTATTCTCTGGAGGGCGGTCGCCGGAGTTGCAGATGAAGAGGTTCTTGGCCAAGTGGTGGCCCCTGCTTGTGATCATTGGGGCGGGGGTGGTGCTGCTGCTCCCGTCAGGGACGCGGCCCGGCGGAGGTCCGCAGACGTCTGAGCCCCCGGGTGAGCAGGAAGAGGTCCTGCCCGATCCTCCCGCGCCGGTGCTGGTGCGCTGGCGGCTGCCGCCCGGCAAGGAACTGGTCTACGAGTTCACCAGCCAAAAGCGCGAACAGTTGGGGCGGACCACCAAGGTCAGGACGGTCTCGGGCTCCCTGGTGCTGCGGGCCCGGGGCGCCGACCAGATGGAAGCGCAGTTCCTCATCAGGAAGGAGAAGTCAGCACCCACTCCGCCCCCCGAATCGGAGGGAGCGAAGCGACCGGAGAGGTTGGAGACCTCATCGGAGGGAGCGA
>CBDVDV010000069.1:0-17031 GCA_965372835.1 uncultured bacterium
GCTCAGCGGAGCGGTTGAAGGAAGTGACGCGATTCTCCCGGTCCACCGTGAAAACACCATCGGCGATACTGTCCAGGATGGTGCCCAGGAAATCTTCCAGCTTACGCTTTGACACGCTAAGTACCCTCCACCGATAAGGGCCTTGTTGCATTTTACATCACGTCCGTGCGAGAGCAAGCGCAAAATGCAACGCAAGCAGTTGGGAACGCTGTAATCACTTCCAGCGGAGGGCAGTTGGAGCGTAGCTTCCTTAGAACGGCTTCTCGAGTCGTCTCAGTGCGGCAGAGCGTGGGCGATAATGGCAGCTTCGACAAGTTTCTTCTGTATATTGTCGACGGGAAACCTTTCCGGGCGACGCCAGAAGCACAGCCTGAGTTCGTCACGTACCTGCTTGGCCTGCAAGTCTACGACCCGCGCCGGCCGCCAAATGATCCAGGCCAGTCACGTGAGCACCGCCTCTGGATAACCGCGCTACACCGGGCGAAGAGTTGCGGTTTCATAGGCCGGTGCTTCAGGAAGGTTGTCCCAGGGGTCAGAGAAGCAACGCGCACGCTACCTGCGTCGGAGTGGCGTCCTCGCTGACCGTGACTGACGTCAGTCAGTTTGCTCAGGCTCAGAGGGGTCTTTGAGGTATTCGAAGTAGGCGCTGTCGGTGCTGAGGATCAAGGTGGTGCCGCTGTCGATGGTCTCCTTGTAGGTTTCGAGGGTCTTGAGGAACGAGTAGAACTCGGGGTCCCGGGAGTAGGCCTCGGCGTAAATCTTGATGGCCTCGGCATCGGCCTTTCCCTCGATCTCCTGGGCGGTACGGTAGGCCTCGGAGGTGATGCGCTTCAGTTCTTTGCCCATCTCCCCGTCGATCTCGGCCTTCTTCCCCTCGCCCTCGGAACGGTACTTCTCGGCCGCCCGTTTTCTCTCCGAGATCATCCGCTCGAAGACTTTTTCCCGGACCTCCTTTACGTAGTCGATCCGCTTGATGCGCACGTCGACGAGTTCGATTCCGTATTGGGGAACCATCTCCCGGGCCTGCTTCAGGATGCCCCGAGTGAGATTCACCCGCCCCACCTCGATCCGTTCGAGGGCCTCCGGCGTGCCCAGTTCCTCCAGCTCCTCCGCAGCGCGCTCCAGCAGTTGGTTGGTGTTTCGCACCGCCTCAACAAGGAGGTGACTGGTGACGGCGTCGCGGGTGGCCGAGTCGATGATGTCGTCGAGCCGGGCGTGAGCCCCGGTCTCGTTTCCCACCGACTGGAGGAACTTCAGGGGGTCGGCGATGCGCCAGCGGGCGGTGGTGTCGACCCAGATGTACCTCTTGTCCTTGGTGGGGATCTGGTTGGGGCTGCCGTCCCATTCGAGCATCCGCTTCTCGAAGTAGTTGGCCCTCTGGATGAAGGGGCGCTTGAAGTAAAGGCCGGCGTCGACTATGGGTTCGCCGATGGGCTCACCAAACTGAGTGATGACGACCTGCTTGGTCTCATCGACCACGTAGACCGAACTCACGAGCACCACCAGGACCAGGAACAGCACAACGGCCAGAGGGATGGCAAACCGTTTCATTGCGCACCCCCTTTCTCACCCAACCGGAGCAGTGGAAGAATGCCCCCCTGCTCCGGGTCCACGATGTACTTTCTGCCCGCTTTGGGAAGGACTTCTGCCAGGGCTTCGAGGTAGAGCCTCCGCCGGGTGACCTCCTGGGCGTTCTTGTATTCCTCATAGACGGACAGGAAACGCTGGGCGTCTCCCAGGGCCCGGTTGACCCGGTCCAGGGCGTACCCTTCGGCCTCGCGGATCGTCTTCTCGGCCTCGCCCCGGGCCCGGGGGATGACCTTGTTGTAGGCCTCCCAGGCTTCGTTGATGGTCCGCTCGCGCTCCTGCTTGGCTTCGTTGACCTCGTTGAAGGCGGGCTTGACCTGGTCGGGCGGGTTGACGTCCTGGAGCCTGACGGTGACGATGTGGATGCCGCTGTCGTAAGCGTCGAGGATCTCCTGCAACTTCTCCTGTACCTCGATGTTGACTTCCACCCGTCGCGTGGTGAGCACCTCGCTGACGGAGTGGTCGCCCACCACCTGGCGCATCACGGCCTCGGAAATGGCCCTCACGGTGTTGCCCGGGGCCCTGATCTTGAACAGGACCTTGATCGGGTCCTTCAACTGAAACTGGACGATCCACTCCACGACCAGGGAGTTGAGGTCGCCGCTCAGCATGAGCGACTCCTCCAGGTAGCGGCCTGGGTCCCGGACGCTCTTGATGCCGGGCCGCAGTGTGCGGAAGCCGAACTCCTCCTTGAAAATGTAGCGGACCTTGACCTTGGTGGCTTTCTCTGCGCCGAAAGGAAGCTTCATGTGGAGGCCCGGTTCGGTCTGCCTGACGTAACGGCCGAACCGCTGGATCACTCCCACCTCGTCGGGGCCGACCGAGTAGATACTGGTGGCGAGCAGGATGAGGATGACGATGACCACGATGGCCGGAACGATGTACTTCTTGACATCGGGCATGTCCTCGAGAAGACTGCGGATGGGGTCCGGCACCGAGCGCATGGGAAGGGACATTGGAGCAGTTCCTTTCAGCCGAGGTTTCCCCGGTCAACGTGGCCACGAGCCTTCATCGGCTCTTACCGTATGATTGTACCTTTCCTGCCCGCCTCGTCAAGGATGGATTCCCTGAGGAGTTTCCCCATGGGTAGTCAGGTTGGTGGGGAGGCGAAGGCCATCGATGGTCAGGGCCTTGACGATGCCCGCAGGCGTTAGCTCTAGCGCCGACCCGTCAGCGGTTTCCAGGGCCACCCCGTCAGCCCCGAGGACGGAGCCGCCACACAGAAGCACACCGAGCAGCCATCCGCGCCACACCCGTGCCACCAATCTCCTCCTCACAGATCACCTCCCCGCCCAAACCAACCCGCTACCACACTCCGTGCAGACGGTCAAGGGGATTTGCCAACCCCCCTTTTGCTTCTTGACCGCGTGCCGGGGCTATGTATAGTAAGGGCGTGCGGGGGCGAAGGCCCGGCGGGTGCTCGCGAGGGGTTCATGATGTCCGAAATGGCGGGGCAGGAAGAGCGGACCCCCAGGCGCCGACGTCGGCTGGTCTTCATCGGTGGTCTGGCCTTGGTTGCCGGTTTGCTCGCCGTGGTAGTGACTGCTACTGCCTCTTCGACGGTGCGGGCGCGCTATTACTTTTGGCAGCTCGAACGCACCTACCAAGCCCTCCCGTACGGTACCACAGCCGCTTCCCCACAGTTCAACCCGGTTATGCATTACCAGCGCAAACTGGCCGGCGAGGGCGAAGTCGCCGCCGACCTCCTGCTCGAAAGCCGACACAAGCACGACTACCTTTGGTACTGGATCACAACCACGTCCATCGGCACCTTCCACCCGCCTGGGGCTGAGGGGCCGCTCCTCGCTGACACGCAGTTCGAGAGCTGGGGCGTCGTTCGCCAGGCCGTGCTGACCCTGGACGCATTGCCACAGTTGCACTGCCAGGGACGAATGCTGGAACTCCTCGGCCATCCGTCGGCGGGGGTGCGAGTTACGACCGTGCGTCTGGTCACCAGACATCGGATGAAAGAGGCCTATCCCCTGGTTAGTCACCTGCTGCAGTCGGACCCGCAGGTCATGGTACGAGCCCTATCTGCGCGCGCTGTCACCCGGCTCGGCGGCCGCAAAGCCGTACCCTTGCTGATCCAGGCCCTCGACGACCCCGGCGTCACCCGCAGCGGCTCCGGTCGCTCGGTCAGGGGCGCGGCGCGGTTCTGGCTGCAGGTTCTGACTGGTCAGACGTTTGTGGACAAGGTGGAATGGGAAGGCTGGTGGGAGGAAAATGCTGGCGATTAGGGCAGCGCCTCGCCGACGAGGTCCACGTTCCTCATCTCCACTGCCCACACACCGGAAACAACTTGCCCGTGATCGGGCGAGACCATACCATACTTAAGGACGCCTGTCCGGGAACCTGGGAAGTCATTTCGACATCTAACCTTACAGGCGGAGTCTGCAGGTGACCGTCCAGGGGCAAGAGGCTGAGTGGGTCCGGCGCAGCCGCGGGGGTGATGCGCAGGCCTTTGGACAGCTGGTCGAGCGCTACCAAGGGCGACTGCTGACTGCGGTTACCAGGAGCGTGGGCAGACAGGCCGTCGCCGAGGACATTGTCCAGGAGACGTTCGTGCGCGCCTTCGAGGCCATCGATCGGTTCCAGGGGCGCTCACGGTTTTACACCTGGCTTTACCGCATTGCCTTCAACCTGGTGGCCAGCAGGTACCGCCGAGAGCGCCGCACGTCGAACCCCGGCGGGCCCGTTCCCCTGGAGGAAGTGGAAGCGAGTGAGGCGGCGAACCCGCGTGCGCAGGCCGAGGCCGAGGAGCGTCGCCAGCGCGTCCAACACGCCATCGGTGAACTGTCCGAGACCTTCCGCCTGCCACTGGTCCTGCGGGAGATTGAGGGGATGAACTACCAAGAAATCGGTGAGGTGCTCAGGCTGCCGGTGGGGACGGTGAAGTCGCGCATCCACCGGGCCCGGATGGAACTGCGAGACAGACTGAGGGGCTTGCTATGAGTTGCGAAGAGTTGTCCGAGGAACTCTCCGCATACCTGGACGGTGAACTCTCACCCCGGGAGCGGACCGCGCTGCGCGGTCACCTTGAGCGCTGCTCACGCTGCCGGGAGGAGTTGGTGTCGCTCCGCGCCGTGAGTCAACTGCTGGGGTCACTTCCCCAGGTCCAGCCCTCCCAGGAGTTCAGCCAAGCCCTGGGCCGGGAGATATCCGCGCACGGGCGGCGCCGGTGGCTCCGCCCCATCCCCCTCTTTGCCGGCGACCTCATCCCCGGGCTGGCCGTAGCGGCCCTGCTGCTCATCGCCCTCACCGTGGCCTTCGTCATCCCCAGGTTCACATCGCCCCGCCGTCAGGCTGACCCCTACCGGGGGACCCCCGAGCCCAGAGCCGAACTCGCGGAACCCGTGGTCGCCAGGGACGAAGCCCCCGCCGGCCCAGCCGGCAAAGTGGCCGAAGCGAAGCTCGCCCCGGCAGAAGCCGAGCCAGCAGCTGCACGTGAGACGGGGTTTGTGGCAGGCGGGGCGCCGTCCGGTGTGCGTGAAGCGCCGCCGGCTGCAGCCGGACCTCCGGCCGAGCACGCAGACACTAAGGAGGCCTACGGCTACACCCGCGGGCGAGCCGAGGTTGCCGACCTGCCCCCTGAGAGCGGCGAAGGGGAAGCGGACGCGCTCAAGGACGACCGCTCCGCCGGCCTTCTCGCCAGGAAGGCCGACACCGACACGCTGGCACAATCGTCGCCGGTGATGAGTTCAGCCGTGAGGAAGGCAGAGGAGGATCGCGCGGCCAAACCAGCGCCGCCCGTCCGCCTAACGGACAAGGCGGCCGAGCGTCGGACCCTCGCCGCTCAGAAGCCGGCGTTCTACACGGTGGTGCTTCACTGCTCTGACGCTGGCGTAGGACAGGCGGCCTTCTACAAGGCGCTGGATGAGTTCCACCTGCTGAGCACGCCCGGTGCCGACCCGGCCACGGTGAGACGTATGAGCGAAAAAGACCTGAAAGAGTACTCGCGTGTCTACCTCAGCCTGAGCGAGTCTCCCGATGTGGTCATCTTCAAGGAAATCAAGGTCCTGGCCTCTGACGCTGAACTCATCCGGGCCGTCTTTGCCGGCAGCGCTGAGCTGACCTACGCCGACGCCAACACTGATGTGGCGCAGCTGCGCCGACTCCTCACCTCCGCCCGCCAGCGACCCCGCGCCCGCGTGCGCGCTGCCGTCACCACGGAGGACACCCGGAGGCCGCGCCGGCTCGGCACCTCTTTGCGCGAGGCCCGCCAAGCCGTTGAGACTCAGGAAGGTCTGGGACCCCGCCGGGAAATGGTGAACGTTATCCTCGTTCTCAAGCGCCAACCCGAGCCACTGCGACGAAAGGCACCAACGCTGCGACGAGCGGCGCCGGCCGTGGAAGAACCCTCAGAAAGGAAAGGACCGTGAAAGGAAAAGCCTGGAAGTTCGCCGACGACGTCAACACCGATGCTATCGTCCCCGCCCGCTACCTCAACACCACCGACCCAGAGGAGTTGGCCTCCCACTGCATGGAGGGCGCCGACCCCGACTTCGTCGGCAAGATGTCCCCCGGCGACGTCATCGTGGCCGGGAGGAACTTCGGCTGCGGGAGCAGCCGGGAACATGCGCCGCTGGCCATCAAGACGGCCGGGATTTCGTGTGTGATTGCCGAGGGTTTCGCCCGCATCTTCTTCCGCAACTCCATCAACATCGGCCTGCCCATCTTCGAATGCGCCGACGCCGCCCGCGACATCAGTGAGGGCGACGAGGTCGAGGCGGACATGGCCGCAGGCACCATCCGCAACCTCACCACGGGCAACGCCTACTCCGTCCCCCCCTGGCCCGAAGAACTCCAGCGCATCATCGCCGCCGGCGGCCTCATGAACTACATCACGCAAGAGCGAGGGGGATAAGCAATGACACAACAGTGGTATTCTGAGGATAGGGTTAAGGACGCCATCGCACTCTATCTCGAACAGGTGGAAGGCTGGCAGAGCATAAGGGTTGCGAGGGGAAAGCAACCCGGAGTGGACATTAGCGCGGAACGCGAGGGTCGGAAACTGGCTTTGGAAGTCAAGGGTTACCCATCAAAGACACACGTAGCTGGTGCAAAGCAAGGCCAGCGAAACCGTGCCAACTTGGGGGCGCAGGCCCGCAATTGGTTTCTGGAGGTCTTAGGCACTGCTCTCATCCGCAAGAGTGAGGAGCCCGCAAGAAGTGTCGGCATTGGTTTCCCCGTGCACCAAACCTACATGCAGCTCGCCAAAAAGATAACCTGGGCGCGCAGAAAGCTTGAGCTCCTGTTGTACTTCGTCGATGAGTGTGGCGAAGTGCGTATCATTGACCCTTCAGATGAGATCGAGACTAAACCTTGATGGCCGATCATTCGGGCCCTGGAGCGCTGCGGCGAGATCTGGTTGCTCCGCAAGCGCCAACTGTGGCATCAGCGTCGCTATGGCTTTTTCAAGTGGAGTTTTGGAAGCACTTCTCCGTTGACCAGGTTGGGGGGAACTTTGCCGGTGAGGGCGGTGAGGAGGTTCCGGGCGGCCATGGTGGCCATGTCGGTCCGGGTCTGGATTGAGGCGCTGCCTAAGTGGGGAAGCAGGACCACGTTGTCCAACTCGGCCAGGCCAGGAGCCAACTTGGGCTCATCTTCGTAAACGTCAAGACCAGCGCCGGCGATGCGCTTCTGCCGAAGGGCCTCGACCAGTGCTCTCTCATCCACGATGGGGCCGCGGGCGTTGTTGATGAGGTAGGCGGTGGGTTTCATCAACTCCAGTTCGCGCTCGCCGATGAGGTGTCGGGTCTCCTCGTTGAGCAGACAGTGGACGCTCACAAAGTCCGCCTCCCGGAGCAACTCGTCCAACTCGACACGCTTGGCGCCGATGTCCTTCTCCAACTCGGGTCGGGGTGAGGGGTCGGTGTAGAGCACCTTCATCTGGAAGCCCACACTTCGCCGGGCGACGGCCTGGCCGATTCGGCCGGCACCGATGATGCCCAACGTCCTCCCGGTAATGTCGCCACCTAAGAAGAGCATGGGCCCCCAACCTTTGAACTTGCCTGCACGAGTGTAGCGGTCGCCCTCAACCACCCGGCGGGTGACGGCGAAGAGCAGCGTCCACGCCAAGTCGGCGGTGGCGTCGGTGAGGACGCCCGGCGTGTTGGTGATGACGATGCCCCGCTCGGCGGCAGCGGCGACGTCGATGTTGTCGTAGCCCACGGCGTAGTTGGCGAAGACCTTGCAGCCCTTCGCCGCGTCCATCACCTCGGCATCGATGCGGTCAGTCAGAAGACAAAGCACGCCGTCCCGACCGGCCACGGCTGCCAGCAGTTCCTCGTGGGTGAGCACGCGATCCTCGGGGTTCACGTCCACTACCCGGCAAGCCTCGCGAAGCATCTCGACCCCGGCTTCGGGAATCTGCCTGGTCACGTACACGTTCCAAGCCATCGCCTCACCTCTTTCCCCGCCGGCAGGCGGGGTCGGCTCTCCCGGGGAAGACGGGCCCACCGGCCCCCCGCGCCCAGCGACTACTTGCGGATCTCATAGACGTGACGCTCGTACAACTTGAAGTCGTCGGTGATCGTGCCCTCGCTCAGGGACACCTCGCGGTCCTCAAACCACACCTTCGCCATAGTTGCCCTCACTTCACCTACCGGCAGAGTCACCCCCGTCAGGTCCTCCGAAAGCAGCGTCTTGGGCCCGTCCTTCGGCCCCTCGATGTCGGGGACGTTGACGGCGATGAGGAAGTAGGCGTCATCGGTCTCCTTCAGGATGGCGTGGATGGCCGGGTGACCCGCCGGCTGGCGGGCTTTGATCCAGACCGTCTTGGCGGTGAGCACTGGGGTGAGTTCCTTCAACTCTGCCGCCAGGTCTTTGAGCGTCTGCCAGAGGTCCGGGTGATTGAGGGTATAGCCGAGGGCGAACCAGAGAATGCCGTCGGCGCCGTGGGCGACGGCCAAGTACGTCATGGCGTACTCTTCCTCACGAGTCGGCTCCGCAGTAACGTCCCAGCCGGCGTGCAGCACGGCCCAGACGGGCTTCTCGTCGTGAACGGCAGCGCGCATCGTATCCACGCACCGGCTGACGTAGTGGAGGTCGCAGGGACGCTCGGCTTTGATGCAGTAGGGGTCGGAGGCTAAGATGTCGCAGGTGTCCCGGTACTGATAGAGGTTGGAAGGCGTCCAGGCCATCACCAGGGTGATGGCGGGGTGGGAGCGGTCGTCCTTCTCGGCGATCACCTTCTTAGCCAACCGCAGTTCGGGTGGCGGGACGTTCCAGCCCGCATGGTCGGGCTCGTCACAGAGGTACCAGGCAAGGAGCGCCGGGTGGTCCTTGACCCTGGCGGCTAAGTCGCCGGCCTGCCAGGGGACGTGTCCGCGCGTGAGCCCGGTGAAGTTCACCCAGGAGTAGACCCCGGCTCGGGCGCAGGCATCGAGGTATTCCTGCCCCGAGGAAGAGGTGGCGCCACCGGTCACCAGGTTGAAGGCAGTACCCGCCAACTGCTTCTCGGGGTCAGAGCAGCCGTAGATGCCGATGGGGAAGAAGGGCTTCCCGTTCACGGTCATCACGTCGCCGTCTACGGAAATGACCGGTGCGCTCCCTTTCACCTCCCGAGCCGTCACAACAGCGGCCTCGACGCCGGCAGGAGGAAGCAGGGCCACGTCATCGACGTAGAGTGTCCCGGTGCCAACGTTGTAGACGTAGAGACGGAAATCGTTGGACGGATCCTCAACCTCGACCTGGTACTCAACCTTAGTCCACTTCTCGGGCACAAGGAATTCCCCGCCGCCAACGACCTGGCCGTTGGCTGCCGAAGTCCGGAAGCGCGCCCCGTCCCTGCCCTTGAGATACACGACCACCTGGTAGGTTCCGGGCGCCGGCAGCCTCATCGGCTTGGTGTAAATGCCACCACGACCGGGCTTCTGGCAAATGATCGAGGCCGAGGAGCCGCCGCTGTGGGCATCCGGACCAGAACCCGAGCCGAAGGTGTACTTGCCACCGTCCCACGCGCCCCAACTGCCCCACTGCTCCATCCCCAGTTCAAAGGAAGCGTTCTCGATGAGGTTGCCGGGCACCTCCAGGACCTCCGGGGGACGTTCCTTGGGCAGGAGCCAGGAGTCGTCATCGGGCCCGCGACTCGCACGGATGTTGTCGATGAAGAAGGTGGCCGGTTTGGGAGTTTCCGCATCGATGCGGATGTCAAGTGAGTTGAACTGGCTGATGTCCAGGGCTGAGGCGAAGCCGTCGATGATGTACTCCACCCGGTTGTAGCCGGTTCTGACCAAGTAGTACCAGGACTGGTAGGTGCCCCCGGCCCGGTCCTTCACCCGCAGGGTGATGATGACGGGTGGGCCCTCGTTGGTGATGTCGAACTTGAGTTTGTCGTAGCCGGTGAGGTCCCAGCGCCGGCCGTAGACACCTACTGAAGAGCCCATCTTCTCCAGGGTCACCTTGAGGGCTTTGGTGCCCTCTGTGGCATGCTCGGTGACCAGAGACATCTCGTCGCCGGCCTCCCACCCGCTCAGGGCATCGGCCCCCTCGAAGGACTCCAGGACCCTCTCCTCGTAGCCTTGAGCAGCCCAGAGCAGACCTCCACTCAGACAGACCGCCGAACACGCCACCACCAGAAAAGCCTTCACGGTCATTCTCCTTACCACGTTGTAAACTCCCCCGTTTGCCCCGGCTCACGACCAGGCACTTCAGTATACTCGAAGCCCTCCTCCAGGCAAGGAAGTAGCAGGAATGTAGGAATGAGAAAGGCTCGCATTTCCATTTGACAGGCGCCGCGCGGGCCCTCATACTCGAAAGCAGGATTGGCGCGTAGAGGTCTCGGGGTTGGAGAAGGATAGGGAGGAAGGTGAGCATGGCGAAGAAGCCGAGCAAGAAGTTGCTGGACCTGCTGAACAAGGGCATTGCCAGGGAACTGCAGGTCTCCATCCAGTACATGTGGCAGTACGTGCAGGCGGTGGGTTTTGAGGGGGCGCTGGTCGGCCCGGAACTGAAGAGCATCGCCATCACGGAGATGAAGCACGCTGAGGTCATTGCCCAGCGGCTGAACTATCTGGGCGGAGCGCCCACCACCAAGCCTGACCCCATCAAGGTGGGCAAGAGCGTGCGCGACATGATCAAGTTGGACATCAAGGCCGAGGAAGGGGCCATCGCCCTCTACAAGACGATTCTGGCCGAGACGAAGAAGGCCGGCGATAGCACCACCTACCGCCTCTTCCGGGGCATCCTGGCCGAGGAAGAGGAGCACCACGACTACTTCACGACATTGCTGGAGAAGTAATCGCAGGGGCCGGGCCCGTGGTCAACCCCCGGAATGCGAGGGTCGCAACGGCGACCGGGGACGCTTGTCCCCGGTCGTCTCTTTTTCGACAAGGCGACCTGGGGGGTGTCATCACCATCGGCAAGCCCACGTCCCGGTGAGGGGGGTCGCCCACCCAAGCCCCCCTATTCCGCGTCGATCCACACCGGGCTGGTCCAGGCCATCGCCGGCCAGTCGAGGGGTCCCTGGGTGATGCGGGCGTAGTAGACGGCGTCGCGGGTCAACTCGTCTTCTATCCCAAACTCCGCATCCATCGACTCGGGCCGAGGAGGCACTGAAAGGACAGGAAGAAAGCCCGTGTCCACACCGAAGCGGTGGCGAAGTATCGCCACGCGCAAGAGCAGGTCCGTGCCCCACACCTGGAGCCTGATCTTGAGTTTGGAACCTTTCGACCGCTTGGCGCAGCCTCCCATAGGCACACCATCGACGGAGAAATCGACGAGGATCCGTTCACCCGTTGTCGCGTAACATCGGCGCTCCCGCAGGGCATCGAAGACAGCCTCACGGGTCAACGCCTCGGCCCACACCGCTGCCAGTCCACCGTGCCGTCGTCCCCCTTGGCCGGAATGCTCGTCGGACGACCCGATGACGCCGAACCTTCGGCCCATCATCCAGTAGTCCTGCGCGTAAAACGGCCCCGCGACTGAGGTGTTGGCCCGGCGTTCCGGGTTGCGCATCCGGTTGAACTCGTAGGCGAGAATGTGTTGAGGGTCGTAGAGTTCGCTCTGACCGTGATGGGAATAGATCTCCACCACCGGGCGCAGCCCCCGGTCATCGACGGCATCGACGTCAACGGCAGCCCCGACGCCCGCAGTCGGCCCCCCGCCCCAAGCGATACCGGTGTGGTGTGGAATGAGCATCGCCACTGACGGGTCTTCAGGAAGTGGCGTCTGCCTACCGGGCTTGGCCGCGTACTTCAGGAGGTCCTCCGGATTCCGGAAATAGACGTTGTGGTGGCCGGTCCACGCCGGTGGGTTCCGCTCGTCAGCTGGGGTACTGACAAACTTGCCCGGCTCATAGGCTTCCTCCACCCAGTCGAGGGTCTGCCGATACCCCAGGTCGCCCAGGCTGTCCCAGTGATCGGCGGCGCCGGCGAAATCCAGCCCGCTGACCTGCCGGGCGTACTCGTAAGGGTCCGTGCCCATGGCGTCCGAGGACAGTTTGGTGTGGATGTGGATGTCTCCCCAGTAGGGGCCACGTCGCCCCTTGGCGACACGAACGGCATTGGAGACAACATCCCCCATCCTGAACCGGTAAACACCCTCGTCACCTAAGGACGCAGGCACCCGGACGCTGCCGACGAAGTTCAGTCCCCCGGCAATGAGCCGACCATCATCGAGCGTCAGCGTTTCGTTCTCGTACTGCGTGCACGAGCAGTTCTCGAACTCATCAAGCGAAACCACGAGAACGTCGAACGACTCCCCCGGCTCGACGCCCGAGGGAGCGATGATCCTCATGCACGTGGCCACCCCGGGCGTGACCACGAGCGTGGGGTCAGAGCCCGGGGCCTCGCCTCCTACCCGAAGCCAGACCGTCTCGGTCTCTGCCACATAGGGAGCATAGGTGTTGGCATACGCGACTCGGATTGGCGAACCAGCGGGCACACGCCCTTGGGTTAAGGTCGCGATGATGTGCCGACCGTGTCTCCCTTCGCGCTCGGGCAGGTTGAGATGGCGCTTGCGAATTTCGGTGCTGAACTGTGCCTCACATCCCGGTGCGGAGACGCTAAGGTAATGCTCGCCCGCTGGGTCGGCTGCCTGCAACGGCCGGGTAGAACTTGGGCCGGAGACGATGGTCCAGGAGTTGGGGAACTGCACCTCAACCGTGTCGCCGGGGACCAGTTCACGTTCCGAGCGCACGGCGATTTCAACACTGCAGTCTTGACGGACCCGAAAGGTATTCTCCTCGATGGTCGCCGTCACACTCATCGGACAACCTCCCAAGTTGATCGATCTTGTCCGCAAGAGGACCCGAGCCCAGGCTGTGGTCCTACGAGGTGGCCTCCACCCCGACCTCAAACTGAGCAAAGAGCTCCGTCACGGTCGTTGGGTTCAGGTCACGCTCGATGAGGGGACCGGCCTTCAACCCGGGAAGCAGTGTCTCGTAAGCCGGCCTCGAGCCCCGGTAGAGCACCCCGATGGGAATCTTCTCACCCCACTCACGGGCCTTGGCCAGGGCCGCCTCACGGTCGCTTGGGTCGTGGTCGTCGCCCAGCTTGTAGCAGCGGTCGCGGTACCACCTATAGGTGTTGACCTTGTTGAAGATCACGCAGGGCTGCAGAATGTCGATGAAGGCCAGGCCCTGCGTCTTGATCCCCTCAGCGATGAGGCCGGCCAGGTGCTTTTTTTCCGCAGCGTAGCCGCGGGCGACGAGGCCGACGTCCATCTCGATGGCAAATGCCAGGGGGTTCAAAGGGGGCAAAGGCAGCCCCCACGGTGTGGTGCCGGTAACAAAGCCCGCGTCACTGGTGGGTGAGGCCTGCCCCTTGGTCAGCGCGAAGATCTGGTTGTCGTGGACCAGGTAGGTGATACCGATGTTTCGCCGCAGGGCGTGCAGGAAGTGGTTTCCGCCCTCGGAGAAGGCGTCGCCGTCACCAGCGGCCACAAGAACGTGCAGCTCCGGATTGGCCAGTTTGGCCCCCGTCGCCGTAGGGACGGCCCGACCGTGAAGGACGTTCAAGCAGTTGCAGTTGAGGTAGTGGGGCAACTTGGAACTCTGACCGATGCCGCTGACCAGGAGCACCTGGTGGGGCTCCAAACTCAGGTCAGCCAGGGCCTGTTTGACCGCGTCCAGGATGCCGAAGTTCCCGCAGCCCGGGCACCACGCCGTTTCGTAGTTCCCGTAGTCCTCGATGGTCACCATCACTGCACCACCTTTGCGAACTGCTCGACGATCTCGTCAGGTGTGAAGCACCGTCCGTCGTACTTGAGAATGGAGCCGGAAACGGAGATGCCGGTCTCGCCGCGCAGCAGCCGGGCGAACTGACCGCTGTAGTTCGCCTCCACGGCGACAATCTGCTCGGCCCCAGCAAGGGCACTACGGACCTTGTCCCGTGGGAAGGGCCAGATCTCGCTCAGGTGCACGCCTCTGACAGCGTGGCCCTGGCCCCTGAGGAGACCGATGGCCTCCTCAACCGCCCCCAGCGTCGAACCCCAGCACAGCAGGGCAACCGGCGCGGCGGCGTCACCGAGGACCATCGGTGCAGCCATTTCTTCACGCAGCCCTTCGAGCTTGCGCATGCGCTTTTCCATCTGCTGGTTGCGGGTGTGGGCGTCCTCGATGAGGTGGCCCACCTCGTCGTGCTCGTCGCCCGCCGTCACCACCAGGGCCTGGCTCTGCCCGGGAAGCGCCCGGGGAGAAATTCCCGACCCGGTAACCTGGTGGCGCTTGTAGTCGGCCCCGAGCCTACCCGCCTCCTCGGCCGAGAGCAACTCGCCCCGGTCGATGGTGATCTTTCCCAGGTCGAACGGTTCCAGTGTGACGTAGGAGTCGGCCAGGTGCTGGTCGCTCAGGATGATGACCGGAAGCTGGTACTTCTCGGCGATGTTGAAGGCCCTGGCAGCGATGTAAAAGGCCTGCTCGGCGTTGCCCGGCGCCAGAACCGCGCGCGGGAACTCGTCCTGGGCCGCGCTGATGGCGAAGAGCAGGTCGCCCTGTGAGGTGCGGGTAGGAAGCCCGGTGGCCGGGCCCGGACGCTGGGCGTCGATAATAACCACGGGGGTCTCGGTCGAGCCAGCCAGCCCGAGCCCCTCCACCATCAGGGAGAACCCGCCACCCGAGGTGGCCACCATGGAGCGTACGCCGGCGAAAGCGGCGCCTACAGCCAGGTGCAGGGCCGCAATCTCGTCCTCGGCCTGCTCCATCACCAGGTCGAAGCGCTTCGCCTCCGCAGCCATGAACTCCGTAATGCCGGTGGAGGGTGTCATGGGATAGGCGCTCATGAATCGGCAGCCTCCGGCCAGGGCGCCCAGGGGCAGGGCCTCGTTTCCCTTGACGATGAGTCGCCGACCTGTGACCGGCTGGAAGGGCTTACAGCACTCGCCTTCATAGTGCTCGGTGGCGAAGTCGTAGCCGGCCTTGGCCGCCTTGACGTTCCCCTGGACAATCCTCTCGCCCTTGTCGCCGAAATGCTCGGCCAACTCGTCCTGGAGCAGACGGAACTCAGCCTGGAAGAGACCCCAAACCGAGCCCACGGCCACCGAGTTGGCCATGACCCGGGCACCGTGTTCCTCCGCCATCTTTCGCAGGGGGACGGAGAAGCACTCCCGGCCCTCGCAGGTGACCTGGCGCTCTTCGCCGTCGTAGACGATGGCGCCCCCTTCCACCACCTCATCGCGGTGTTCGGTGATGCCCCGGTCGCTCAGGGCCACCAGGACGTTGATGCCCCGGCGCGACGCTCCCACGGGGAAATCGGCGACGCGGAGCTGGAAGAAGTTGTGCCCGCCCCGCACCCGGGACATGTAATCCTGGTGGGCGAACAGATGCAGGCCGGCCCGGGCGAAGGCGTGGGCCAGGATGCCCCCGATGGTTTGCAGGCCCTGCCCCGCCTCGCCGGCAATCTTGAAGGTCACGTCCATGGCACCCCCCTTACGTTCGGCGGTCAGTAGGGCTCAATCACGGGCGGGGTCTTGCTATTGTGCGGCACCCCGCGCGCCCGGTCAACGGGGAACTGCCTTCACCGACTGTGCGCATGCTTGCGCGAAATCGCTTGTGGAGGCTTCCTTATTCGCTCCGGCTTCAAAGCAGCCCATGTCGGGGGCTTGGCCGGTGAAGTCGTCGTTGATGTTGGGGATGCGGACGCCGGCGTCGACGCAGGGACTGTCGGGCTTGAGGTGGAAGTCCCCCTTGGCGGGGTCAACGAAGCCCGGCTCGACGGATATGCCATGCTCTTCGAAGCCGAGGGCCTTCACCCACTCCTCCCTGCTGTTGTAGCGCACGTTGGCCCACTTGACGTAGATGTCGGGGTCGGTGGTAAAGAAGCAGTTGTAGTCGGCCGTAGCCGAGGACGTGGACTTGGTCGTGTCCTCCATCGCATAGCGGGTACCCCGGAAGACGTTGTTCCGGTAGTGATGGTTGTCCCAAGGGCCCCACGCCGACAGGGCGTTATGGTTCGGGTTATCCGTGTAGCAGACGTTGTGGTAGATGTAGCATGCGCCGAAAGAACTTACCGAGTACTTGATGCCGCTTGACTGGTAGCCGTGGACCACGTTGCGAAAGACGTAGGCGGGCCCAACACGGATCGGGGCCAGGGAGACGCCCATCAGGCAGTCGTACATGACGTTGCCCCAGAAACGGTTGTTGATGCACGCCCCCTCGGGCTCCAGGCAGTCGTCGCCGATGTCCCACATCTCGTTCTCGTAGAAGTCGAGGTCGGCGTTGCGCTCTTCCTCATCCAACTGACCCCACATGGAGGAGGTGATGGCGTTGAAGTAGCCGTGCACCCGGTTCCGCCGAACCACGTTCCCCCGATAGCCCCGCACCGAGATGCCTGAGCCCTCCGTGTCGTGGCCTTTGTTGGCCGGCCAGGGCCAGCCGGTGATGGAGGTGTCGTAGACGTGGTTCAGTTCGATGAGGTTGTCACTGGCCTTCCGCCCACCGATAGCCACCCCGGTGCGGACGCTGAAAACCGTGTTCCTGCGGATGACACAGTTGCAGGCATCGTTCAAAGCGACGGCGGTACCGTACGGGCCGGCACCGAAATAGCCCATCCGGAAGCCTTCGATGATGACGAAATTGGCCCCGTTCAGCAGGAAGGCGTTGTCCCGCTGGCCCACCTGCAGGACGTGGTCGTCAGGGTCGGAGCCGTCGGCCAACTTCACATACAGTTTCTTCGTCTGCGGGCCCAAGCACCAGCCCCCGGGTTCACCGTTGGCCAACTTCTCCAACTCCACCCGATTGCTGTAGTGATAGAGCCGCCTACCCTCAGCAGCAACGAAACCGGTCTGCGCCGGAAAAGAGGTGACGTAGAGCCCGCTCCCAAGGGCCTGCCAACGGTCTTGCCCCTTCTGTTCGAAGTCGGGGTCTGAGCCCGTCAGGAAAACCCCCTCACCCTCAGCCCGAAAGGTGATGTACGCATCCGCCCGCCCCGAGCGATTGATGACCACCTGCTCCCGGTAGGTGCCCGGAAGCACGGCGACCACGTCCCCGGGCCCGGCCAGCAGGGC
>CBDVDV010000070.1:0-16834 GCA_965372835.1 uncultured bacterium
CTCACTGCTGGTCACCACCCAGGGGACGCCCGTCGCCTTGCCCATGTGCTCCGAGGTGCCGCCGGACGATTCCTGGAAGGGCTCACCGTTGGAGAAGGAGTTGCTCCGGGCCGCCGACGTGAAGCTCATGCAGGAAGCCCTGGTGGAGAAGATCGACGCCGGTGTTGCCTTGGTGTCATTCCGTTTTCGGGCCCCGCCGAAGGAGGACGAGAGTAGCTTTTTTGGTGGGTCTCGAATCCGCTACTGGTCGGGCGACGATGAGAAGGACCAGCGCGAGCGCTGGTCAGCTGGGTTCCTGCTTTCACCCCAACTGGTCCTTATCCCCATCAAGTGCAGTCGGGACGCACTCGCCAGCCTCGAGAGCATAACCGTCACCGCAAAAGGAGAGACCGCCGACGCCCAGTTCGTCGGTGCACTGGAGCACTACCATCTGCTCCTTGCCAGGCTGGACTCACCGCTGGAGGCCGGGCAGCCGCTGGAGCTCTCACCCCGCGACCTCAACGAGATGCACCAGGAGTTCGTGCTCGCCGCCGACATGGACTTCTCGCACGGGAAGCGGAAAGTTTACGTCCAGCACGACCGGGTGCGGAGCTGGACCTTGGGGCGACGGGGCCTGCTCCATCCCTCCATGGGCCGTGGCACGCCGACCACTTCCTACTTCGACCGTGAGGGTCGCCTGCTGGGTGTGCCCCTCGTCACCCGGAGCAGGGAAACCGACGAGTACGGTTTCTCCGGGTATAGTGAGGCCCTGGTCTGCACCGCCGCTACGGTCAAGGGCTTCGTGGACGATCCCGACCGGCACGTCGACGCCTCCCTCAAGCCCCTTTCCGAGAGCGAGGCGAAAATGCTGGTCTGGCTGGGGGTGGAACTCCAGCCGCTGGACGAGCAACTGGCTCAGCTCAACCAGGTTTCCCAGCAGACCCGGGGCGGCGAGTTCGGCGCGGTCATCACCCACATCTACCAGGGGTCGCCGGCTGAGCGGGTGGGTCTCGAGGTCGGCGACGTGCTCATTCGCTTGACCGTAGCGAACCGACCCGAACCCCTGGAGATCGAGGCCGAGGAACACCGAGTGCCCGAGTTCCCGTGGGATCAATTCCCGGGGATTGAAGTGCCGGTCGAGTTCCTCCAGCATCTGCCTGCGCCGTGGCCTCCGAGAAAGAACAGGCTTACCGAGGCCCTGACCGGGATCGGCCCCGGCAAGGAGGCGGAGCTCTCCTTCGCCAGAGATGGTGAAGAGAAGACCGTGGCTCTGCGTCTCGAACTCGGCCCGGAGGATTTCCATTCGGCGGAGTTGCACAAAAGCGAATCCCTCGGAGCCACCGTCAAGGGCCTCACCTACGAGGTCCGCCGCTTCTACAAACTCACGCAGGACACCCCCGGCGTCATCGTCTCCAAGATCGAGACCGGTGGCAAGGCCGCAGTCGGCGGAATGCGCCCCTACGAACTCGTCACCCACGTCAACGGCCAGCCTGTTGCGGACCTCGAAGGCCTCCGGGAGGCCCTCGCTCCCGGTGGCGTGATGGAACTGACCGTCAAGTACCTCGCAAAGACACGCCTGATCAAGGTTACACTCGACTCGCAGAGGTCGGAGACCCCACCTGAGAAGGCTGAGGAGGCTGAGGAGGCCGAGGAATAGCCCCCACGTTGACACCGCAGCCTTCAGCGACTGCCAGGGCGGTAACCGCGTATTAATACCCCCATCCACGGCTTTTGCCCGAGGCCGGGGCCTCAGCAGCCGGCTCCCCTGTGTGACATGGCCGAGGCAGCAAGACCTGGCAAAGAATAAAGGCCCTCCGGCCACGAAGGCCCTCTACTCCTTTGCTCTACCGGACATTCCTTCGACAATTGCCTCCCAAGCTTTGAGGATTACCAACCCAGGCACGAGCCCCGTTGCTATCACCGCGTACAGCAGTTGTATCCAGAATCCACTTCTGCAGAAAACCCAGCCAAGCGCCGTAGCAACAATGGCCCATACCAGTGATATGAGTTTGGCCTCACCATAACCCAGATTAGGCAGGGAGAGCCGCGACGTACCCATCGCCACAAACCACACCATGAAACCACCGACCGGCAGAAGGAGCGCCCCCACGACTACTTTCCAGATTACGATCCTGTGGCGCTCAGCACGCGGTCGCTGAACGGATCTGCTAGGCAGCGACGGCCGCACCAAACTCGGGCGTGATGGGGCCTGCACTTCGAGCAGTCCGTCTTGCTCGGGGACTGTTTCCGAAGGAGGGATGAGCACTATTTGCCCGCAGGAAGGGCATTTGCCTTTCTTGCCAGCGAACTCATCTTTGACCGTAAGCGCTTTGCCGCATCCCGGACATCTGACACTGATGGGCATCTGCAGTCCTCCCACGTGCTCCCCGGTGAAGACTCAGGTCGGGGGCGCCACCGAAGTCAACCAAAGGACAAACCGGCCAGTTCGTCCGCACGGTCGATGAGCCACGTGCGAAGGAACTCGAAGGCGCGGGCGCCTCGGATTTCGTGGCCGCCTTCGTGGAGGTCCATCTCGATGCGGTCGGGAATGCCCAACTTTTCATAGTGCGCGCGGGCGCGCTCGAACTCCTCCACCACCTGGGGCCACCAGGCAATGGAGTCACATTTGCCCGTCTCGATGAGCGCCGGACGGGGGCAGATGAGCGACAGGAGGTCGCTGTCCGTGAACTCACGGAGCCAACCCGGGACGATGATGTGCTCTTCCTTGGTGGAGAGGAAGCAACTGTAGCGCGGGTCGTCGACGATCATCTTGTTCAGCCTGTGATTGAACCAGGCGCAGATGACGGCCACCTTGATGCGCGGCTCCAGAGGCGCGGTGAAGGAGGTGTAGGCGCCTCCCAGGCTGATGCCGTACATCCCCGTTCGGCTCACGTCCACCTCGGGAAGCGTCTCGACGAAATCGAGCAGCCGACGGATCTTGAAGATCTCCAGACCCCAGAGGGTCTTCCCTAAGAGTTTGGCCATCCGCTCGTAACGGGCCCGGGGCTCGCCTTCGGTGACGTTGAGAGGAGCGAGGGTGGCGAATCCCTGTTCGGCGAGTTGTCGGCCGTAGCCCTTGTAGATGTTCTGCGGGTCGTCGAACCCGAACACGCGCTCGGGTGAACTCCCGATGCCATGTTGGCAGACGACCAGGGGCACCGCGGCTGGCGCGTCTTTGGGCAAGGCCAGGACGGCGCGGGCGTGAAGGCCGGTCGGCACCTGGACCGTCAGCCAGCGGGCCCGCACCCGCTCATCTTCGTAGAAGGGCTCCCACTGCGGCTCGAGCGTTCGGCCGTCGGATTCGACTCGCAGAGGTCGGAGACCCCACTCGCCCACGGCCTGCTGCCAACGTCGGCGGTTGGCTTCGACCGACTTCAGGTAGGCGGGGATTGACGAATAGTCGCGGTGCCAAAGTCGGGCCTGGCGCTCCGGGTACTGGAAGGTCACCCGCCGAAAGTAATCCTCAGTCTCCCGGCGCTGAAGGCTCTGCCTGTCTTCAATCTGTCGTCTAACCTCTTCAGCAGATTTGCCCTGCACGTCTCCGTCAGATGGTCTCCTACTGGCCACCCCGCCCTCCTTGACCTCACCGGCTTCGCTTTACGCTTCCTCGCGTTCTTCGATCATGGCTTTGACGCGCATCAGGCGGGTGATGTTGCTGCGCTCGAGTTCGGCGAGTTTTTCGGTGATGGACTTGCGGACGCTGTCCAGTTCGGGGATGACGACGTATTCCAGGGCATTGGTGCGTCGGCGGGTCTTCTGGATTTCCCAGGCCAGCCGGCGGATGCTGTCTTCGGTCTGGGCCAGTTCGATGAGGTCCGGAATCAGTTGGCCGAGACGCTCCACTGCCACGTCCACCGCCGGAGCCACATCCAGAAAGGAGTAGGCTAACGCCCCCGGCTCTCCGCGAGGTGTGAGTTCCAGAAGTTCCACCCCCATCAGCCGACGACTGCTGGCCTCGACCTCCATGCCCCCGGTGGTCTGTTTGAGCGCCTCCAGGAGGTCCCGGCTCGAAGAGGCCAGCCCGCCTACGGTGGCCAGGCTGAAGATGGCCAGGAGTTCCTCATCCACCCGCCGACGGAGTTCCAGGTAGGGAGCGAGTATGTCAGTCAGTTCCCGGACCAAGGCCTCCAACTTGTCCTTGAGCAGTTTGTGACCCCGGCGGGCCAGTTCCAGCCTCTTGCGCAGGGCCAGCAGGGCCATGCGAGTGGGTTTGACGCGCACCTTCATTGGGCAACTGCCTGCTCAGGGTCGCTGCTGGCGGGCTGCTGGTCGTAGTACTTCTCCAGCAGTTCGTCGCGGATGCGCTTGAGTTCGGTGCGGGGCAGGTCGCGAAGCAAGTTCCAGCCGATGTCCAAGGTCTCCTCGATGGTGCGGTTCTGGTAGGCACTCTGAGCCACGAACTCGTGCTCGAACCGGTCGGCAAAGCGGACCAACTGCCGATCCACTTCGGTCAGTGCCGACTCCCCCAGGATCACGGCGAGTTCTTCGGCCCGCTTGCCCCGGGCGTAGGCAGCGTAGAGTTGGTTCAGGACGTCGGAGTGGTCCTCGCGGGTGCGGCCTTCGCCGATGCCCTTGTCCTTGAGCCGGGAGAGGGAAGGCAGCACGTCGATGGGGGGATAGATCCCGCGGGAGTGAAGTGTCCGACTCAGGTAGATCTGTCCCTCGGTGATGTAGCCGGTCAGGTCGGGGACGGGGTGGGTCTTGTCGTCGTCGGGCATGGTCAGGATGGGGATCTGGGTGATGGAGCCCTTGCGGCCCCGGATGCGCCCGGCCCGCTCGTAGTTGCTGGCCAGGTCGGTGTAAAGGTAGCCCGGGTAGCCCCGGCGGCCCGGGACCTCCCGGCGAGCAGCCGAGATCTCCCGCAAGGCGTCGCAGTAGTTGGTCATGTCGGTGAGGATGACCAGCACGTGCATGTCCAGATCGAAAGCCAGGTACTCGGCGGCGGTGAGCGCGGTCCTGGGCAGGGAGATGCGCTCGATTACGGGATCGTCGGCCAGGTTGATGCAGAGGACGGCCCGGGCCAGGGCGCCGGTTCGGCGAAAGTCCTCGATGAAGAAACTGGCCTCTTCGAAGGTCACCCCCATGGCGGCGAAGACCACGGCGAAGGGCTCCTCGGTGCCCAGGACCCGGGCCTGTCGGCCGATCTGGGCGGCCAGTTGGGCGTGGGGCAGCCCGGAGCCACTGAAAATGGGCAGTTTCTGTCCCCGCACCAGCGCGTTCATTCCGTCGATGGCCGAGACCCCGGTCTGGATGAACTCGTTGGGGTAGTCGCGGGCGCAGGGGTTGATGGGACTGCCGTTGATATCGCGACTCTCTGTGGGGACGACGGGGGGACGGTCACCGAGGGGCCGACCCAGACCGTCGAAGGTGCCTCCCAGGATGTCCGGCGAGAGGTCCATCTCGATGCCCTTGGCCAGGAAGGTCACCCGGGCCCGGCCTGGGTCCAGGTCCCAGGTACCTTCGAAGACCTGCACCAGGGCCTTCTGCGTATCCACCTCGAGCACCCGACCTCGGCGAGTCGAGCCGTCGGCCAACTTGACCTCCGCCAGGTCGCCGTAGGCCACCCCATCCACCGACTCCACCACGATCAGGGGGCCGGTGACGTGTCTGACGGTCTTGAACTGTTTCAGCATCGTTCTTCCCTCAGCGACGGTCGGGATACGAGTCACCCGCCTCTTCTTCCAGAGGCGTCCTCTCCTGGGAGGCCCCCACCACCTCGTCGGCGCCCGGCTCCTTGGGGACCAGTTCCGCCATCTGCTCGGTGACGTGCTGGGCGATGCGGTCGAAGCGCTCCAACTGGTCCTCGGCGATGTACTTGGCCCGGGCGATCTCGTCGAGCACCGGCAGTCCGCCGATGCGGCCCAGCTCAGCCCCGGCCTCGACGGCCTGGCGGGACTGGGTGTAAAAGTCGATGATGAGGCTGAGCATGCGGAACTGTTTGGCCAAGCTGGTATAAGTGTCGACGGGGTGAGTGGCGTTCTGGTGTAGAAAGTCCTCGCGCATCATCTTGGCCGCCTGCAGCACCAGCCTTTCCATCACGGGCAGGGCGTCCACACCCACCAGCCTGACCAGTTCCTCCAACTCCGCCTCCCGCGCCAACAGCACCGAGGCCTCGGTGCGGTAGCGGGCCCAGTCCTGGGAGACGGTTTTGCCGGCGAACTCATCCCCTACGGACTGGTAGAGTGAGTAACTGGTCAGCCAGTTGATGGCCGGGAAGTGGCGCTGAGCCGCCAGGTCGTCATCGAGACCCCAGAAGACCTTCACCACTCGCAGCGTCGCCTGCACCACCGGCTCCGACAGGTCACCGCCGGGCGGGGATACGGCGCCCATGAGACTCAGTGTGCCCTCCCGCCCGTCGCCGCCAAGGCAAACGGTCCGCCCGGCCCGCTCGTAGAAGCTGGCAATTCGACTGGCCAGGTAGGCGGGGAACCCCTCCTCTCCGGGCATCTCCTCCAGCCGACCCGAGATCTCGCGCATGGCTTCGGCCCAGCGGCTGGTGGAGTCAGCCATCAGTGCCACGTCGTAGCCCTGGTCGCGGTAGTACTCGGCCATGGTGATGCCGGTAAAGACAGACGCCTCGCGGGCGGCCACGGGCATGTTGGAGGTGTTGGCCACCAGGACGGTGCGCTCCATGAGCGACCTCCCGGTCTTGGGGTCCTGGAGTTCGGGGAACTCCATGAGCACGTCGGTCATCTCGTTGCCCCGCTCGCCACAACCGACGTAGACGATGAGGTCGGCGTCGGCCCACTTGGCGAACTGGTGCTGGATGACCGTCTTGCCGCTCCCGAAGGGCCCGGGCACACACGCCGTGCCCCCCTTGGCCATGGGGAAGAGCATGTCTACCACCCGCTGCCCGGTGACCAACATCTGGTCGGGGGTCAGCCGACGGGCCACCGGGCGAGGCCGACGAACCGGCCAGCGATGCATGAGCCGAAGGGGCACGTCGCCGTCCTCGGTGCGCAAGGTCCCGATGGGCTCCTCCACGGTGAACTCGCCTTCTTTCAGTTCCACCAACTCCCCCTGGAGTCGCGGGGGCACCAGGATGCGATGCTCGACGATGCTGGTCTCCTGGACCACGCCAAGGATGTCGCCCCCCTGCACGGTGTCGCCCGCCTTGAGCCTGGGTTCGAAGCCCCAGCGGCGCTCGCGCTCAATGGCCGCCAATTCGGCCCCGCGCGCTATGTAGACCCCCTGCTCCTCCAGCAGGTCTTCGAGCGGACGCTGGACGCCGTCGAAGATGCGGGCGATGAGGCCCGGCCCCAGTTCGACACTCAAGGGCATCCCCGTCGGCTCCACCGGGTCGCCCGGCTGCAGTCCTTCGGTTTGCTCGTAGACCTGGATGCTGTAGAGGTCGTTGTGAATCTCGATGATCTCGCCGAAGAGCCGTTCCTCGCCCACCCGCACCATCTCGTACATCTTGGCGCCCGTGAGTGCCTGGGCGACGACCAGGGGGCCGGAAATACGCACCACCTTGCCGGTCTGGCCGACCGCGCCCTCCAATTCCAGCCTGGTCTCAACCATGTTCTCGATCCGTCTCCTTCGCCGCTGCAGCCTGCCACTCGGCTATTGGGTCCGAAGAATAACAGCACCTCTTATATGGGCATCGGGGCCCCACCGGCCTCTCCCTGCGGGGCCTCCTCAGCCTCCCGGGCCAGCAGGTCGGCCCCCGCCGCCTCCTCCAGCAAGCGGGACAGCGCCCGCTCCGACACTCGCCGATGCCCCTTCAGGGTAGGCACAACCAGGACGACCAAGCCGTGGAGCCGTCTGGCCTCCTCCACGGCCTCCGCGTCGAGTTCGGCGACCTGCTCGGTCACCAGCACCAGTCTCACCTCGCGACGGCTGGTCAGAGTTTCGAGTTGGTCGGCCAACTCCTCCGCCGACGAGCAGGGACGAACGTCAATCCCCGCCGCCAGCAGCGCGACCAACTCCTCGGGCTCACCCAACGCTACGACCTTAGACATAGGTCGGCCTCAACTGCTCGCGGATCATTTCGGACGAAGCACCCGCCTGCAAGCCTCCCTCCACAGCCTTCAGGTTGTCCGCTTCGCCGCGCAGACCCCACAGGTACCCAAACACAGGCTCGGGACCGAAAGGCACCCAGCGGACCGCCCTCACCTGCTCCATCAGCACCTCGTCTCGGCGACGGGCCAGCCACCCGACCTCCTCAGCGTCCCCGCCTGGCCCGGGCGGGCCGGCCTCCACTTCGTCCACCATCAGCGCGCCGCCGAGGGCACTTGCCAGAGCGTTCCGCCATTCAAGCCGGGCAGCCGCGGCGTCGGTCCCCTCCAACTCGTACAAAGCCACTAACCAGTCGGCCTCAACGACGGGGATGCCGAAGTACCGACGGACGATGGGCAGTCGTCCAGGCCAGCGTCGAGCACGAGCGACCACCAGCAGACACTGCAACTCGACCCACCAGCGGATCACCTCGGCCACCTTGTCGCCACCCCATCGTCGAGCGATCACCTCGGCCAGCGCCAACTCGGCCCGCAGCAGCACACCGTCGAACATCAGGTCCACCAGCCAGGCCGTCGGCCCTGCGGTCGGCGGGCGGCCCTCCCGTACCTCCAGCCGCAGCCCCTCGGCCTGGGCCAGGGCCTCTTCCCATTCCAAGCGACTCCCCCAGTCAGCCTCCAGCTCCTCGCCTTGGACGTTAGCGCCGGCGCCGAACTCTTCTCCTTCGGGCGCCTTGAGTCTGGACTTGGCGTAGCGCTTCAGGAGTCGGCACTCCTCCTGGAGCCCAAAGAAGTCCACCACGGTGGCGTCGGGGCAGGCCCGACCCAACTCGGCCACCCGCTCGTGGAACTGGCGATCCAACTGCGTGCCTGTCTCCAACCAGCCCGCCGCCGGCGACAGGCCCACCCCCAGGGTGGTCTGCCTCACTCGGGCGAAGCGCTCGCCGGCGTCGTCGACCTCAAGAAGTTCGGCCAGCGCCGACTCATCCAACAACCGACCCAGACGAGCGGCCACCAACCCACTGGCATACGCCCATGCCGGGCGGTCGCCGGACCTCGGGCCCGGCGCCTGGCCAGGGAGCCGAGGAGACCCCTGCGCCTGGGACCAGGCGACGGCAGACGCCTGGTTTGGTTGTCCCATCTGTCGCTCACTGGTCATTCTCGTCCTACCGGCCCCGATTCCCGGGCTTGCCGAACAACCGATTGGCCACCTCGGGGAGGAGGTCCGGCCAGAGCGCCCGGAGTTGGCTATCCAGCGTCACGTCCACGTCATACTCCGAACACCTCACCACCAGGCCCCCCGCCGACTGCAACTCCTCCGAGGAAAGGGTGAGGTTGAGCCTCACCCCCTGACCGGCCAATTCCTCGAGCAGTTCAGCGATGGTTTCGTGGTCGTCTCCCCGGCAGAGAAGTTCGCCCTCTTTGGTGTCGGTCAGTTGGCGGAGTTGCTGGGCCAGCCACCGGCGGTACTGGGGCTGGGGGCGCTGGGCGATCCGGGCTTCGGCCTTCTGGCGGACCTCACCGAGCAGACGATTGCGTTCGACGAGCAGTTCCCGGTTGTGCTCGGTGGTTCGGGCGGCGAGTTCCCGGTCGGCCTCCTCCTGGAGTTGTCGCCGGTAGCGTCCCAACTCCTCCTGGTTCCGCTGGCGGAGTTGGGCTTCGGTCTGGCGCACGTGCCGCTGGGCCTGCTGTTGGGCTTCTTCAAGGAGGGAGTCGGCTTCCTCCCGGGCCTGGCGAAGGATTAACTCTTCGACTTTCTCGATGGACATGTCACCCTCACGAGCCCATGCTGGTGGGCAGTGCCAACTCAGGCGCCGTCAGCCAGATGATGAGCAGGATTGCCGCCAGCAGGGCCACCACAGCGTAGGTCTCAACCAGTGCCGGCAAGAGAAGCGACCGGCCCGCTTCTTCGGGTCGTTTGGCCACCAGGGCGATGGCCGCCGCCGAGGTCTCCCCCTGATACACCGCGCTGCGCCAGAACACCATGCCGGCCCCGAAGCCAACGGCCAGGAGCCCCAACCCCGCCACCGGCCCGACCGCGACCTGGCCCTTGATGAGGCCGATCTGAAGGGCAATCATGATGACGACGATGAGGCCGTAGAAGCCTTGCGTGCCGGGCAGTGCCATCAGGACCAGCAAGCGGCCGAACAGCTCGGGCTTCTCGGACATCACCCCAGCGGCCTGAGCCGCGGCGATGCGAATGCCCCGGGCGCTGCCCATCCCGCCGAACATCACGGCCAGCATGGCCCCGATGAGGGCCCAGCCCACTCCCGTCTGCACCAGGAGCAGGTAGAAGAGGTCGCCCAACGATTCCGTTTGAACCAGTTCCGCTGCAGGCATTTGGTCTTGCCCTCCTCACCGTGACACGCTAACCTTCTTCGATCAGTCTCACCCGTCCCGGCTCCCGGCCAAAAGGCACGAAGGCCGGCGCACCGCCGCTGTAGAAACGTCCGAAGAACTCGACAAAAATCAACCTGGCCGAGTGCACGAAACCACCCAGGATGCTGATAAAGAAGTTAAAGGTGTGTCCGAGAAGCACCAGCGGGATGAACCCCCACCAGCCCAGGGGGCCCTTCAGCAGCCCGGCCACGATGTTGAAACTCATCCCCACAATGGTGGTGGTGAGGCCCAGGGCCAGCAGACGACTGTAGGAAAGCACATCCCCGATGAAACTGGTGCTGCCGTACGTGCCCAGGATGCCGTACAGACTAATGAAGCCGGTGACGGCCTTGGCCGGCAGGCCTTCCTCCCGGCGGCCCTGGGTAAGCACCAGGCCCAGACCGCTCCCGAGCACCATCCACATCCCCACCCGAGGCACCCAGGCAGGCTCGGTGGTCATCATCATCGCCGCGATGAGCAAGACCAACCCGGGCAAGAAAACCAGCCAGAGCCCGCCGTCAAAAACCGCGGCTGCGTAATCCTGCCGGCGCAGGGCCCCATATATCCTCAGGATGATGGCCCAGAGTTGGTTGGCGACGCCCAGACCCAGAGCCACCAACAAGGCGATGACAGGCTTGTCCAGCGGTTCGAAGAGCGCCGTGCTCTCCTTGATACGCTGCAGGAGGTTGCCTTCCCCCAAGTACTCGGGATACCAAAGGGTCGAGCACCAACTCCCGGTGAGAACCCCTACGATGAAGGTAGCCACACCGGCGTAAGCAAACAGCAGAAACATCTGCCGGAGCGAGACGTAATCCCAAACCTTGCGGGCAAGCCAGAGGGCCAGCGCAATCTGGACCAGCCCATAGATCGCATCGCCGAAACAGATGCCGAAAAAGAGCAGGAAGGAAAACATCAGGTACGGCGTCGGGTCGAAAGAGAAGTATCCGGGGAGCCCGAACATCCGCACCAGGAACTGAGCCGGAGCGAACAGTCTCCCGGTGCGAAGTGACACCGGGACCTCGTCACCGGGCGTCGGCTCTTCGTAGACCGCGGCCACACCAGGCTGACGCTCCAGATATCGGGCGACCTTCGAGAGGTCCCGGTGGCGCACGTAGCCCTTCATGATCGCTACCCGCTCCAGAAAGCCCACTCGGCCGACCACCTGTGTGCGCCCCGCCACCCGCTCCCAATAGCCGAGCAGCGCCAGTACCTCATCTCGCCGACCGGCCAACTTGCGGACCTCCTCCCGCACCCCCGCCTGCTCGACCAGCAGCGAAGACTCCTCTTCGCCGAGCGCCCTCAGGTACTCCTCGGAGTCGGAATACCCCTCGGGGATGGGAAGTTCGCCCAAGCCCACCCGCACCGCCACTTCCCGGACCCGATCCCGTTGCTCCCGGGGAGCGGCCAGGGCCAGCAGGAGCCGACCATCGACCTGGTGGAGCACCTCCCAGGCGAACCCCTCACTCCCCCCGGCCCGCTCCTGGAGCGCCGGCAGCCGACCCGCCGGCAGCCAGCCCACCGTCAGCACCATCTGACGAAGTTGCCCGGGGGCGACGAAGGGGACGGCGAGCCCCCGTACCGGCTTCCAGTACTGTATCTGTCGGCGCACCTCCACCAACTGCCTGGCGGCCTCCTCGTAGCGGGAGTGAAGGAGCCGACACTGCCTGGCCACCGCCGGCACGTCCAGCGAACCCAGAGCCCGCGCCAGCGCCGCACCCCCCACTTCCAAAGGAAGTCCCAGAAGGTCAGCCAGGAAGCTCTTCTTCGAGGGGACGAACTCGTCGAGAACTGAGAGGATGGCGCCGAGTTGTTGAAGCCTTTGGTTCGCCTGGGCCAACTCGGCTTCGACCTGGGTGAGGAGACGCTGGCCCTGACGCTGTCCCCGAGGTACCTCGGCGAGATGAATGCAGCCCAGGTGGTAGAGACGTTCCAGGACCTCCGGAGCGACCTCTTTCAGCAGCACCAGCCAGAGCCGCTTCACCGGTTCAATGGCCATCCTACTCCTCGTTGCCCGGCTCTGCCTGGAAGAAACACTTGACCACGTGCTCGCCAGCCGCCTCCACCTGAGGCTCGGCCCTCTTGGTTACCTGCTCCCGGAGGTCACTGAATCGGCGGTCCTCCTCCTGGAGGGCCTGCTTCAACGCTGCCTCTCCCTCGGCGCAGAGTTGCTGGCGCATGCGGTCAACTTCAGCCTGGTAACGCGCCTGCAACTCCTTGAGTCGGCGGGCCGTCTCCTCCTGCACCTCCTTCACCTGGGCGCGCGCCCGTTCCACTAACTCCTCGGCCCGCCGCTCAATGGTCACTACCTTCTCGATGAGCGAGTCAGCCACCGTATCCACCCCTCAGTGAGAACACCGGCGAGGCCCCACGCCCCTATGTCGGCGAGAAACCCCACCTTCAGAAACTCATACTATAGCCAATCTCCCCCCTGTCAACGGCAAAGCCGACCCCGAGCGCCGTTGACGTAGGGAGCCCCTCGCCTTACACTGGCGGCAAGGAGTTTGAACATCGTTATCGCCACGACAGTCATGGAGTTGACGGCAAATCGTGGAGAAACCCAGGACGAACGCCCCCTCCATTCCGGCACCGGCGACCGGGTCATCACACCCCGGCCCAGTCCGGGTGACGTTAGCCGCCGACGTGAATGCCTCTTGGACGAGCCCGCACCGACGGCCGGACGCGGGGCAAGGGGTGGGCAAGGTCGGCGACAATGTGTAAGGGACAGTGTCCGTCTGTGATTCTTGCCTTGGCGCTCTGCGCATTGACCGGCCTGCCAGCCGCTTTCGGAGGAACGGATTTGAGCAAACAGAAGGACTCAACAGAGCGAGGAAGCACCGGTCCGGTGCGAGCGCGCCTTTACCCCACCGAGCGCAACTATCCGTTGCTGACCATCGAGGACACGGCCAAAGGCTTTCCCACGGAGGCTGCCTGGGAACGCGCCTTCCGGGCGCGCACCTTTCTCCACAAGGGCCGTCCGGAGCCACAGGACCGACGCACCTCACTGCGGATGCTCCGGGGAGCAGGTGTACTCCACGTTTCCGTCGAATGCCCAACACCCGAGGAAAGGGACAACGGCGAGTCGGTGACGGTGTACCTCACCCAGTCGGACCGGCCCGACTTCCCGTACGTGGTCGTGGAGTTGGATGCCAATGGCGCACTCTCGGTGGGCGTGGTCGCTCGACCCTACACCCAGTGGGCCTGGCCACCCATTGCCCCTGTGCCCGAGGATGCGGTTCGTCATCAGGCAACAGCGGACGAGACGGGTCGGCGAGTTGTCCTCTCGATATCGCTCAGCAAACTGGGTGTTCCGCGCGACGGATTCTACTTCAACGTGGTCCGTCGGCACGCAGACGGGTCGACCTACGCCTGGTGCGACCTCTTCGGCGGCTCGCCCGGCCAGGTCGAAGTCTTCGCCCAGGCCATCATCGTGGCTGACCCCAAGTCCTGGGAGAACGGTCTTGAGATGCCCGCTGAGGTGGCCGTGGGGCTAAACAGGCTGCACCTGGAACGCCCCGACCCCGCGCTGTCGGTCCGGGTGGGCGACGGCCTCCTGCGACTCGACGAAACGGGGGAGTTCGACCTCGTCGTAACCGACAGGGGACCCCTCGACCTCGAACTCGTGACCGAGCAGGCTCAGACCATCGCCACCTACCACGCCGACGTGCCCAGACCCCTCCTCGCACATGCGAGGGAGGCTTTTCTGCCTGCCGGTGCAAACGAGTTTGCTCTCGAAATCACCCTCAACCTTGCTGGTGAGGATGACGTGCCCCTCACCATTACCTGCCGGCGTACGGGCGGCTCACCGGAGGAGCACGAGGTGACACTCTCCCCCGGCCGACACACGCTCGACCTCCCCGTTCCCGCTGGGGACGGACACGAGGTCACTGTGGAGGTGGAGGCAACTGTGCCCGTCGTCTCGGCCGACCAGGTGCAGTGCGTCCCAGTTGCTCAAGAAGAGAAAGTGCTGCGCCTGCGGGCCCGGCACTGGTTCTGTGTCGGGGTGGCGCGGGAGGACTTCGACAACTATCGGGAGGGAGTCCGTGAACTTCCGACGGACCGGATGTATTGGGCCGTCACCGCCGATGCCGTCGGTTACGTCCGTCGGCGACAGGCCGGCTCGGGCGCCTTCGGCCGCGTGGGCAGGAACCAGGGCTCCATCTGGCAGCAGGCGTTCGTGTATCCGGTGGCCCTACTGTATAAGGCCGAGCATCCCGACAACCCCTTCACCGGTGACCGGGCCCTCCTGGAGTCGGCGGTGCTGGGGATGGAGTTCGCCCTGCGACCGACGGTCAGTGTGGAGGAGCATCTACACCCCGACAACCGGAGCCTGCAGGCCTACCTGCTGACCTACGAACTCCTCAAGGACGACATCGAGCCCGAGCGTCGCGACTACTGGGCATACGAACTGAAGCACCGGGTTGAGGGGGTGGTTCGGCGCTGGCTCCGGCCTCTCGAGCACAGGTACGCGCTGTACAGCGCCGACTGCGGTACGGGCACCAATCACTTAGCCTACCACGTCGCCAACGTGTACCTGGCCGGGGAAGTATTTGACAATCCGGAATGGAAGGAACTTGGACGGAAGTTCATGCACGGCCTCGCGCGTCACGGGCCCGAAGGTCACTTCGAAGAACGCCAGGGCCTCCCCGTCAACCATTACACCTGGCTCTCAGCCAACGCCCTGGGTGAGTACTATTGGCGGACGGGTGACCCCGAGGTCGAGCCCACCCTCCAGGCCTGCGCTCGCTACATGACCGCTATCACCACTGCCCAGGGCGAGACCATGTCCCTTCACGACGGCCGGGTGTCCAGCCACCGCCCCTTCTGGTTCGGCGACTTCGTCCTCTCACTCACCCCGGAAGGACGCTCGGCGGCACGTGCCCGGTTGCTGGGCATCATGCGAGAACGCCCCTCAAAGATGAGCCTGGAACTGCTCTGGCGCTGCGCCGAGAACGCAGCCTGCTACCAAGCCGGGCCGGAAGCGGACGTCTTCTCCACCGATGACGAGTTGTCCTTCTCCCACGGCGTCATCGTGCGGAAGCAGGGCTTCCACTACGGCCTCTCCACCATCTGCCTGGGGCCAATCCGCGGGAACTTCAGGCTGGACCCGCAGAACGTCGTCGAACTGTTCCACAAGGACGCAGGCTGCATCCTGAACGCGGGCAACTCCCAGAGCCAACCCGAAGCAGGCACCTTTCTTCGCCGGCTCGATGGCCCGGACCGAGCCAAAGAGCCGACGGCGCCGAGGGTGGACTATCTGCCCATCACCGCAAGCATCGCCACGCTCCCCGACGGCCACGACGTCACCCTGACCTACTGGAGTTTCTCGGCTCGGCTGGCGGTGCACATAGTTTCCCCCAGCCAGGCGCGGATTGTGGCCACGGTAGACCATGCCCCCGGTGCCGAACCGGTGGTCTTCAACTTCTTCCCCGGGGTGAAGAGAGACGAAGACCTCCGCGCCGATGGGCAGACACTCCGTTTCGGGAAGGTGACACTTCAGGCCAGCAAATTGTTCCACGTGGAACATTCCTTCCGCATCATGAACCCCTACCAGATGGAGTTCACCTACACCCACAAACCGGTGCGCTGCTGGCTGGAACTCGACGCAGGAGAAACCTTCATCCTGGACATCCGTGTTGGAAGCGACGGTCACCCGACCGACTGACGCCCGAGAATCGGGCACCACACCGCCCTATTCCCGGGCACCCCGAGCACCCCGCTCGCGGAGCCGTCGCGCCCTTCGTCCCGACCGGAATCTTTGCTTGACTACTATGGGGGGTACGTACTACTATCTAGCGGACGCTTTGGGGGGAGTTGAGCAATGGTCACCTTCAGCCGGGCTACCGTGATCCCGAGCGACGGAACGTCCCGTACCGGTCGCACACTCCTCGCCTACGGCTCCCAAGCCTTCCCAAAAACATTACTATGTCGCCGATTCTCCCCCAGGTGTTGTTTCAATGAAGGGGTTTCCAGATGATAATGCCGCTTATCTTGATCAACGTCGCCCTCATCTTGGCTATTCTTGTTGCCTTGGTCGTCAAGTACCGTAGAACCCGCGATGCAGGCTTTCTGCTGTTGATCCTGGCGGTAGTCGGATGGCCTTTGGCTGCGGAGATACTGGTTCCTGTGATTCAGATTCAGATTGACTCGATCGCGGCCGGGCATCCAGTTATGTATCCTTTCTCCCTTTTTGCGCAGGGAAGCCGTCCGCTTGGTGAACTGATCGCAGGGGTCCGGCTCCTCGGTCGCCTTGTTGGCTCCGTATTGCTCTTGATGGCTGTTTGCTTGCTCAGCAGGAGATCTGCACACACTCCTACTCCTACGACTTCCACGATCGAAGGGCGCGAAGCGAGCGGAGAGGTCGGAGAAGCCGACTGACCACAGAAGGACAGAAAGTAGTACTATGTCCCCGATTTTCCCGAAAGGTGATCGGAAAGATAGAACACTACATACCTGTTCACTTGGGCACTTGCATTGGTCGTGCCGAAGCCGAGGAGAAATGTCTGAGAAAGCGTGAGAAACGA
>CBDVDV010000071.1:0-16339 GCA_965372835.1 uncultured bacterium
AGCCTGTCCACCAGCAAGCGTGTCCGACCGGTCCGGCCGACGCAGCCGCGGCTGCTCTGGCGGAGCCGGCTTTGACACAAACCGCATCTCGATGGTACAATCCCTGTGAATCAGCGATGACGCTTTCTCCGTTCGGTCTTTGCCGCGCATGTGAGGAGTAACAGTGTCCGGCATCACCCCTCAGATTCGGGCCGAACTGGCTCGGGCCGTGGGCAGTGACCGGCTGACCTCCCAGCCCGAAGACCTGCTGGTGGCCAGTTACGACGCCACCCCGCAGGCGGCCCTGCCTGGTGTGGGGGCTCTGCCCGATGTGGTCATCTACCCGGAGCGGACCCTCCACGTTCAGCGGGTGCTTCGCCTCGCCCACGAGCACCGCATCCCCGTCTACCCGCGCGGGGCGGGGACGGGGCTGACCGGTGGTGCGGTTCCGGTGGCTGGGGGCATCGTGCTGGACCTCTCGCGGATGAACCGCATCATCAGCATCGACACGGAGAACCTGGTGGCGGTGGTGGAGTCGGGGGTGGTGGTGAGTGACTTCCAGCAGGAGGTGGAGAGTCGGGGGCTCTTCTACCCGCCTGACCCGGCGAGCGCTGAGTACTCGACCATGGGCGGCAACGTGGCCGAGTGCGCCGGGGGACTGCGGGGGCTGAAGTACGGCGTCACCCGTGACTACGTGCTGGCCCTGGAGACGGTTCTGGCTACCGGGGAGGTCATCCACACGGGCCGGGGCACGCTGAAATCGGTGACCGGCTACGATGTGACCAAGTTGCTCATCGGCTCGGAAGGCACATTGGGGGTCTTCACGGAGATTACCGTCAAACTCATTCCCCTGCCGGAGGCGTTGGAGACTTTCCTGCTGTTCTTCCCGCGGGCCGAGGCCGCGGGCCGCTGTGTCTCGCGCATCATCGCCCGGCGGATCCTTCCTCGGGCCCTGGAGTTCATGGACCGGACCACCTTCGAGTGCGTGCGCGCCTACCGCAGCAAGGGCGCTCCTGAGCCGACTTGCGCCGGCGACGACGCCCTTCGGCAGGCTCAGGGCAGGGCGAGCCCGTCGAACCCTGAGGCCGGCCAGAGCCTTTCACCAGGGGGCTCAGCGGAGAGCCGGGGGTGGCCGGGCTCCTTTCCCACCGAAGCGGGGGCGGTCCTTCTGGTGGAGTTGGACGGTGCCGGGGAGGCCATCGCCCGCGAGCGTGAAGCCGTCGTGGAAGTGGCCCGCGGTTTGGGCGCCTTCGAGGTTCTGACGGCCCGGGACGACCGTGAGCGGGAGTGGATGTGGGAGTTTCGCCGGGTGGTCTCGCCGGCGCTCCTGAGCCGGAGCCCCGGGCGGATCAACGAGGACATCTGCATCCCCAGGAGCCGAATCCCCGAAATGCTTGACTACCTGGAAGCACTGAGCCAGGAGTTCTCCCTGCCCGTGGCCAACTTCGGCCACGCCGGCGACGGCAACATCCACGTCAACATCCTCGTCGACGCCGGCGACTCGACCCACCTGGAGCGGGCCGAGCGGATCGTCGAGCGGGTCTTCCGCCGAACCGTGGAGATGGGGGGCACCCTTTCCGGTGAGCACGGCATCGGACTGACCAAGCGCCGGTTCTTGTCCCTGGAGGTGGGCAGCACCGAAATGGAACTCATGCGCGCACTCAAGAGGCTCTTCGACCCCCGGGGCATCCTCAACCCGGGCAAGATATTCCCTGCGGAGCCCACCGTCGAAACTGACGCCGTACCCCAGGAGGAGCCTGCCCGGTGAGCCTGGCCACCTCGGGCCTATCTCGTCTTCAGGCTGAGATCGAGCGCTGCTCGCGGTGTGGCAAGTGCCGGAGCGTTTGCCCGGTGTTCGCCGAGTCCCTGAACGAGGCGATGGTGGCCCGCGGACGCATCGAACTGATGCGGGCGCTGCTGGCGGGTCGTCTCCGGCCCACTCGCCAACTGGCCCGCTACCTCAATGCCTGTGTGAAGTGCCTGCGCTGTGCCAGCGTGTGCCCGTCCGGGGTGGAGTTCGGGTGCATCGTCGAAGCGGTGCGTCACCGCGTCAGTCGGGAGGTGCCGCTCCCGCTGCTGGCCCGCCTCGGCATCGAGGTGCTGACCCCACACCGCCGGCTCTTCGACCTGGTGGTGCGAGCCGCCGGGCTCCTGCAGAGGCTCCTCCCCCCCGGTGAGGGGCTTCCCCTTCGCCACCTGCCCATGATGCTCTACGGGCTCCGTCGGCTGCCCAGGTTGGCTCCCCGCTCCGTCCTCCAGAGGTACCGCCGACCAGTCGGCCTGGAGGACGCCCCGATGACGGTGGCCTTTTTTGTGGGCTGCCTGCAGAACTACGTCTTTACCGAGGCGGCCGAAGCCGCGGTTGATCTCCTGGTGCGGTCAGGTTTCCGGGTAGTCGTGCCGGCGGGGCAGGTGTGTTGCGGCACCCCGGCCTTGAGCGTCGGTGACCTCCGCATTGCTCGTCGACTGGCGAGGATCAACCTGGCCCAATTCGAGGCGGCGCGTGCCGACGCCGTGGTGCTGGCCTGTGCCACCTGTGGCAGCGCCCTCAAGCAGGAGTATCCCCGTCTGCTCGGCGAGCGTGGGGAGCGCTGGGCCGGGCGTACCTACGACCTTACGGAGTTCCTCACCCGCTTTGCCGACCTGAGCGCTCTGGGGCTGGATTCCAGCAACGGCGCTTCGCCCGTCAGTTACCACGACCCCTGCCACCTGCGCTGGGTGCAGGGCGTGTACGAGGAGCCTCGTCGCCTCCTCCGCCGGAGCGGCCCCTACGAAGAGTTGGCTGACGCCGATCGATGCTGCGGGTTGGGTGGGGTGTTCTCGCTTTTCTACCCGGAGTTGAGCGAGGCCATCGCCCGTAGGAAACTTCCGGGCCTGCAAGGGCTGTCGGCTGAGACGGTGGCCACGGAGTGCCCGGGCTGCCTACTCCAGTTGGAGGCGCTTCTCGCCAAGGAGGGGGTGGCGGTGCGGGTGAAGATGCTCGCCGAGGTCCTCCGGGACAGGCTCAGGCCTACGTCCCAGGGCGACAAGGAACCAGCACCGTCAGAGTGAGTCGCCCGTCTCCTCCTTGAGCAAGGCCGTCAACGTGCGAGCGTTCTCGACCGCGAAAGCCCTGGCGTCGTTGTTGAAATAGACGAAGGCGTCCCGCCCCTGCCGCAGTTGCTCGCGCATGAGCCGGGCGTCGTGCGTGAGCGCTTCGTCGCTGTAGCAGCCTGAGTAGCGGCCGCCGGCGCCGTGTCGGCGTAGGTAGATGAAGTCGGCGGTCACCACGCCCGATATGCCCACGCCTCCATAATCGTTCCAGCAGAGGGCGCAGTCGGCGTCTTGGAGCGCCTGGTAGACTTCGTCCGCCTGCCAACTGATGTTGCGAAACTCGAAGGTATAGCGCAGGTCCCCTCCTGGCCCGCTTTCACGAATGAGTCCGAGGAAGCGGGCCAGCAGCCCGTCGTCCCGCTCGAGCGACGGAGGCAACTGCACCAGAATCGGCCCCAACTTTTCTTTCAATCGGCGGGCCCCAGCCAGAAAGCGCGCCGTCGACTCCTCCACGTCAGCCAGTCGTCTGCGGTGGGTGATGAAGCGGTTCATCTTCACCGCAAAGACGAAGCCTGTGGGCGTCCGCTCCCGCCAGCCGTCGTAGGTCGTGGGCTTGGGTTCGTGGTAGAAGGTGCTGTTGACTTCCACCGTGGGGAAGTGCTCGGTGAAGTACTCCAGCCAGCGCCGCTGCGGGAGATCGGGCGGATAGAACCGTTCTTTCCAGTGCTTGTAACTCCATCCGCTGGTCCCGACGAATGCGCGGCCGACGCTCATGGCCACCTCCTCACTCGTACGAGGAACCCAAGAGATGCAGGTTACCAAGGCGCACCCGTGTCAGTCCAGCCTCAGTGGCTGCCTCGGCTGCGCGCTCCGCGTGTCGCCGGCCGGTGGTCGGCAGGTCGTTCATAGCGAACTGGGGATGGAAGGCCAGCAGCGCATAGGGGATGTCGGGGCTGAGTCGGGCGATGAAACGGGCGATGGCACCCACCTCCTGCTCATCGACGTAGCCCGGCACCAGGAGCGTGCTGGCCACCAAGAGCGGCGGGTCGGGACGCTCTGGTGTACGCCCGGCGACGCGCTGGAAGTTTTCCAGTGTGCGTTGGTTGTCCACCCCGCAGAGGGCGCGGTGAAGCCGCCGGTCCCAGGCCTTGAGGTCGAACTTCACCGTGCCCCCCGTCTGAAGCGAGAGTTCCACGGCCCGGTCAAGTAACTTGGGGTTCATGGAGCCGTTGGTCTCCCAGCAGATGCGGAGCACCCGGCCCTTGGCGCGCTCGATGGCCAGTTCCGAGGCGCGCAGGGCGAACGGCAACTGGGGCGAAGGGTCGCCGCCGAAGTAGCAGATGCATGCCGTGCGCTCGTCTGCCGCTTCGACCAGTTCTTCCACCGCTCTGGTCGTGCCGCGCGCCGCGGCCTCCCGGTGGTGCCAGTTCTGGCAGAAGAGGCAGTCTAAACTGCACCCGTGAAAGAACACGGCCAGGTTTCGGAAGCCGACCTCCGGTCCCTGAGCCACCGAGTAGCGGGGGTAGCTGACTGCCGAACCCCCCGCACAGACCCAATCGGCCGCGCAGTTGGTGGGGAGTGGGTCGTGGTACCAGGAGACAAGGCCCCGCCTGGCCGACGCGCCCTGCCAGCGGCCGCCGACGTTGCTCCGGACGCCACAGAACCCCACCTCCCCTTCACCTACCCGACAGGCGTTGACGCACAGGTTGCAGGGCACTCCCTCCGGCTCCTCAGGTGGCTGCGGAGGGAGACGCCAGCGGGCGCGGACCTGCGCGTGCCTGGAGGCGGGGGAAGCCTCGGCTTCGCTCCCGCCCTTGCGCAGGCATGAGAGACAGACCCCGACGCCTTCCGAGATGAGGTGGGAATGCTGCTCACAGAGGCGACACTGTGCCATGGTTTCGGTGCTCCCGTGGGGCTACTCGGCAACAGTGTAGTCCGAGCGAAATCGTCCTGCAATCGTGGTCTGGCAGTGGGGACAGCCCCCGTCACTGAGAAAGACACGGGGTTGGAAGACGTGCCTTCGCTGGATGACGGCACGTCCGCAACCGGGGCAGTAGGTGTCTTCGGCCGGATGGCCGGGGACGTTGCCAATGTAGACGTACCGCAGCCCCTCTGCCAATCCTGCCTGCCGCGCCTCCTCCAACTTCCTCACTGGAGTGGCGGGCAGGTGCGCCAACTTCAGGTGGGGAACGAAGCGGGTCAGGTGCCAGGGCGTATCGGGATCCAGTTCTTGGACAATCCAGTGGGCCAGGGCGCGCAGTTCCTCGGGGTCGTCGTTGACGCCTGGGGTGAGGTTGGTCACGCACTCCACGTGCGCCCCGTAGGTGTGACGGGCCAGTTTGGTCGCCTCGAGCACGCCCTCGAACTCGGTGAAGTTAGCGATGCGCTGATAGGTCTCCCGAGAGAAGCCCTTCAGGTCCACGCGAAAGGCGTCGAGGTAGGGGCCGATGAGGGCCAGGGCCTCGGGGGTGATAGCGCCGTTGGTGACGTAGTTGGTGAGGAGTCCGTGTTCCCGCGCCAGTCTCGCGCAATCCAGCGTATACTCCAGCCAGATGGTGGGCTCGTTGTAGGTCCAACTGATGCCCAGGCTCTTGGCCTCGAGGGCCTGTTCGACCAGGTTTTCCGGGGGTACATACTCGAACTCGCCGGCGGCCTGGCGGGCATCCTCGTGGGCGGTGTGCCAGTTCTGACAGCCGGGGCAGCGGAAGTTGCAGCCCACGCTCCCCACTGAGAGCATGAGTTCGCCGGGGTAGAAGTGGTAGAGCGGCTTGCGCTCGACGGGACTGTGCTGGAGCGCAGCTACCCGGCCGTAGGTGAGGGCGTAGAGGGTTCCGTCCAGGTTGAGTCTGGTCCAACAGTACCCGACCTCGCCGGGCCGGATGGTGCAGCGTCGCAGGCACACCGCGCACCGGACCGAGCCGTCCACGAGTTTGTCGTAAAGCAGCGCTTCGTGATGGTCGCCGGGCGACGGTGAGGACCAACGCATGAGCATCACCCCTCTGCTTCTCTACAGTGTAGCAGGAGTGGGAGCGTGGGCGAAGTATCGAGTGTGCCGTGACTGTTAAAATATGTGTGGGTGGCCGCGATGGCCACAAGATGCTGGGGCTGACGTTGGGCTTCGGCCCCAATAACTTGGTGGTCTTTTCTGTTCCCACAGTTGCTTGAACAGTCACAGTGTGCCTTCGCACTTGCACCTGCTTCGGGTCGAGAGTAGCATAAGGAGCCGGTACGGACTTGTGAGATGCAACTGTGGGGGTTCAGCTTTTGGACCTCGTTTTTGAGGAAGAGAGGTCATGAAGATTGACGATGTGGCCGTTTCCCGGTCCATTCTCAGAGATTATTCCACCCGTTTTGACCAAGCCATGGAAAGTGACGTGCTCATTGCGGGCGGCGGGCCCTCTGGCCTGGTGGCGGCCGCCAGGTTGGCCCAGGAGGAGTTTCGGGTGGTGGTGCTGGAGAAGCGGCTGGCCCCCGGAGGAGGTGTCTGGGGGGGCGGGATGCTGATGAACACCATCGTCGTCCAGCCCGAGGCCGAGCACTTATTGACGGACCTGGGTGTGCGGTGCGAGGTGAATGAGGCTGGCTTGCTGGTGGCCCAGTCGGTGGAACTGGCTTCGGCCCTCATCCTCAAGGCGGTTCAGGCCGGGGCCACCATCCTGAACGCCATCACCGTGCAGGATGTGATGGTGACCGACGAGCAGGTCACCGGGCTGGTGGCCAACTTCACCGCCGTGGACGTGACCAAGATGCACGTAGACCCTTTGATGTTCCGCTCCCGGGCGGTTCTTGACGGCACCGGACACGATGCCGTGGTGGCCGGCCTTCTCGTGAAGCACGGCTTCCAGCTGCGCACCCCCAGCGGCACCGTCGAGGGTGAGGGGGCCATGTGGGCCGACAAAGGCGAGGAAGCCGTGGTCACCTACACCCGGGAAATCTTCCCGGGAGCCTACGTCAGTGGCATGGCCGCCTGTGCCGTCTTCGGCGGACCGAGGATGGGGCCCATCTTCGGCGGCATGCTGCTCTCGGGCGAAAAGGCCGCCGGGCTCATCGGCAAAGCCCTGGCTGAAAAGGGAGCACGGTGAGGAGCAGAGGGCATGGAAGAATCACACGATGCGGGCTGGTGGCTGCGGGCGGCTGAGCGTGATGAGGCCGTGGCCCAGAGGCTGATGAAGGTGGGCTTCCACGAGGGTGTGGGTGAGCATCTGGCCCAGGCCGCCCAGAAGTACCTGAAGGCTGTGTTGGCTCAGCACGGGCGAAGAAGCCGAGCCAAGTCGTGCGCTGAACTCCTCGAAGAGATCGCCGAGGAGATGACTGTCCCTGATGAACTGACCGCTGCGGCCCAGGCGCTCGACAACCCGCCACGCAAGAAGAAGCCCAAGACGCTCGACGACATCCCCAAACGCCTGGAGGACGAAGGCGCCATCGAAAACCTGACCCAGCACCTGGAGGTTGTCAAAGCCTTTGCTTTGGAGGCGTTAGGACAGGACCATCCGTGAGTTGATTCCACGTGCGGGGCATTCGTCTTGAAACGCATCACACGCGATCACACGATTCCTTGCGACAGGCGGTACCAGGTCCGGGGACCCGCTCTGGAAGTTGACCTTGGTGAAACCTTCGTCGTCGAAACCATCAACTTCCGTACGCCCATCATCCATACACCTGGAGACGCCAACCCGAAGGTGTACCGCGAGCGCGAGGAAACCGGGCCGATCTTCGTCAAGGGCATCGTACCGGGCGACGTCCTGGCCGTTGAGATAGTTGACATCGCGCCCGAAGGGCACGCGAGCGGTGGCTCGTGGGACGATCCAGAGGTCAACTCCTTCCTCGAAATCTCGCGAGGCAAGGTCCACTTCCCCGGCGGCCTCAACGCGCCCGTCCATATGATGATCGGTGACATTTACGTCACTCCGGCCGCGCCGCCGGGCGGAAACCCGTGGGACAATGGCGGGAACATGGACTTCAAAGACGTGGCGGCGGGGAACACGCTGCACCTGAAAGCCGAACTGGAAGGAGGACTGCTGGTTCTCGGCGACGCCCATGCCGCCCAGGGCGATGGCGAAATCCTGGGCCTCGGCGCCGAGTGTGCGGCCGAAGTCACCGTCCGGGTCACCCGGGGCGAGACCTACCTGTCGGACCGCCCGCTCATCACTAAACCGGGAGCGTTCGTCGCTATTGCCTGCCGCCGCGATTATGCTGAGGCTCGAGACCTTGCGGCTAAGGACGCGTCGAAAGTCCTCTCGCGCATTGCCGGCTGCACCGAAAAAGAGGCGTTCCTGTACGTCACGACCGTCGGCGACCTCCGAAACGGCGCCGTCTGGTCGATGGGTAAGGTTGAGCCCGGCCGGGCGCAGCGCCTCCCGCTCGTTGTCGGCGTCGACGTGCCGCTGCCAGCGTGAAGTGGCTTCCCTTTGCGCGATTCCCTCGGGCTAACGAAACCTTCAGGAAGGGCGCGGTCGAAAACTTCTACGCATCCCCGGGGACCATTTCTTCTGCCTCGCCTGGGGCATCTTCCTGCTCCGGGCGGACGCGCTCCAGGAGGATGCTGTCGATGACGAGTTGCCAGAAGTGGTAGAGGAGCACGGGCAGAACGGCCGCGTTCAGGTGAGCGAAATAGGTGGTGGTGATCATGGTGGAAGAGGGCAGGGTCTTCTGGCCGCCACAGAAGAGCAGAGCGATGCGGTCCCTCCGGTCAGAGAGGAGGCGGCCCAATACCCACCAACCCACCGCAAGCAGGACAAGGTGGACGGTCACCACGGCCAGCGAACTGTAGAGGGCGTCTGTCGTGAGCAGGTCGCTGGCGGCCTTGGACACAGCCACCCAGATAACGACCAGCACCAGGAGCCTGGCCACTACGTTGGTCAGGGGCCTCCACTGGAGCGCCCGCTCGCGTGAGAGCACCACCACAACCTGGCTGGCAAGGACAGGGATCAAGACAACCAGCAGCAGTTTCTGCATCATGCTCGTGACGTCGAACTTCACACTGGCCCCGAGCATCAGGCCCAGCCAGGTCGGCGTCACCAGGAACTGAAGTGAGTTGCCGATGATGCTCATGACCAGGGCCAGGGCGTCATTGCCGCCCGCTAACCTGGTCCAGACGATGGACGAAGACAGGGTGGTCGCCGTAGCCCCCACGATGATGAGTCCGGTAAAGAGGTCCGGGCGCTCACGGAAGAACACCCAGGCGGCGACGCCGGCCACCAGGGGCGCCAACAAGTAACTCGCCAGCAGGAACAGCCCCAGGGCCCTCACCTTCCGGAGTTGCGCCAGAATGCCTTTCGGACTCAGTCCCAGGCCCATCACGAACATCAACGCGGCAACAAGCAGCCCGCTTCGCTCGCCCAGCCAAAGGCCGGACCGCACCCACACGTACCCCAGGACGAGCACGCCCGCCATGCCCAGGTAAAACCACTGCTTTTGGAGCCACCCCTTGATGCCAACGCCCTTTCACCTGCGGATTGTCGTTCTCGGCGGGACATGAAGTCTTGTAGGCTACTCGGAGGATGGGCGGGGTGCAAGCGTGGGTTGTGGTTGACGTAGGGCCCTTTCTGCCCTAAGATGTTTATGGGCAACGAGAAGGGTGCGACCGGATGGACGAAGCACTGAAAAGGAAGGTGGCCGAGTTCCCGAAAGCACCGGGTGTCTACCTGATGAAGGACGCCCGGGGGCGGGTCATCTACGTCGGCAAGGCCAAGTCGCTCCGCGAGCGGGTGATGAGTTACTTCCAGCCGGCCAGCCCGCCTGACCCCAAGCGTGACGTGATGCTCGAGGACGTCGCCGACATCGAGTGCCTGGAGACCACCGGTGAGGTCGAAGCGCTGCTGGCTGAGGCCCGCCTCATCAAGGACACCCAGCCTCGCTACAACATCCGCCTCAAGGACGACAAGAGCTATCCCTACCTGGAGGTCACCCGGCGGGAGGATTTTCCCCGTGTGCGGGTGACCCGCAAACCCGACAAAAAGAATCGCAACTACGGCCCCTTCACCGACGTCTACGGCCTCCGCCAGGCCCTGACTATCATCCGCCGAATCTTCAAGTTCTGCGATTGCTCGTTGGACATCAAGGCCGACGACCCCAAACTCCGCTACCGTCGGCCCTGCCTCTACTACTACCTGGGCGCCTGCTCGGCCCCCTGCGCCGGCAAAATCCCCAAAGAGGACTACCGGGAGAACATCCGCGCTCTCACCCGCTTCCTCGACGGCAAGCAGCAGACCCTCATCCGTAGCCTCAAGAAAAAGATGAAGCAGGCAGCCGAGGAAGTGAGGTTCGAGGACGCGGCCAAGTATCGGGATCAGGTTGAGGCCCTGGAGGCCCTGGCCAAGCGCGACCTCTCGGGCATCTTCCCCGTCCCCGAGGTTCTGGAGGTGGACCCCCGCCGGGGGCTCCAGCAGTTGGAAGACGCTTTTGAGGTCGATAAGCAACTGCGCACCATCGAGGGCATCGACATCTCCAACCTGGGTCCGAACGAGGCCGTGGGGTCGCTGGTCTCCTTCGTGGATGGACAGCCCTTCAAGTCGGGCTACCGCCGATACCGCATCAAGACCGTCGCGGGTCAGGACGACCTGGCCATGATCCGCGAGGTGGTCCACCGGCGCTTCCGCCGACTGAAGGAGGAGGGGGGCGTGCCGCCCGACATCCTGCTCATCGACGGCGGGCCCGGGCAACTGCGCGCCGCCGCCAAAGCACTCAACGAACTGGAGGCCGAGGTGCCACTGCTCCTGTCACTGGCCAAGCAGGAGGAAGTCATCCACAGCATCAGTGAGCCAAACGTGCTCGAACTCCCCCGAACGGCTCCCGGCTTGAAACTCCTGCAGTTCGTCCGTGACGAAGCCCACCGCTTCGCCCAGCACTACCACCACATCCTCCGCCGAAAGAAATTGCTCGGTGACGAACCCCGCGAGCGGAAGAGCACGAAGCGGTAAAGGGAGCCCTCAGTTCCCCGAAACGATGTAGTACCTGCCTTTGGCGCTACGCTCGTTGCTCAGCACCATCTTGAGGTTGTAGGCCCCGTGCGTTTCGAAATGCCTCCGACTGGCATATGGAACGAACACGAACTTCGTCCCAGTCTGCTCTTGTAGCTCGCCAAAGACGTACTCGGTCGGAGTTCCGTTCTTGTAATACTCGCGCCATGCCGCCGAGCCTGGCCACAAAACCCCCGTTTCTTCATAGCGCTCGGCCTTAAGAGCTTCCCAATAGGCGCGAGCAACCTCGACCGGAGAGGGCCATTTGGGGCGAGCGTCAATCTCCGCGAGTGCTTTGATGAAGGCGCGCTCGAACACGCCGGTGTCCTCGTAGGCGTCCGGGGACGTCACAGCATCGGGATCAAGCACTTGGTCGGGGACCAGACGCTCCGTGTCGATGTACACGATGCTGATGGAGGCCCGGGTCTTCGTCGGCTCGTGAATCTTCCTGGCGTACCACTGTCCATGAGACGTCCGCGCGTACTCCAGTACCTCGAGTGACCGCGACCAGTCTCGTGGGACTTCCTCTGGGGCAACGCCGTCCAGCCAATCGGCGTCCTCCTGCCAGGCTGCGTCCCGCCGACCTTCCCACTCTGATTTGTGCAGGATGTAGTCTCGTTCAGGATTGAAGTACTGACGGAGTTGCTGCGGGAGTCGCACGTGTCCCCCCTCCACCCGTCCCTGGGTGGTGGCCTCCAACCCGATAAGGTCGCCGGAAGGACTTTGTACCGGGTCGAGAAGCCTGATGTGCCCTTGAGCAAGGCGCGGCTCGGGCCAAGCGAGGGCTTCGACGGGATCGACGGACAGCACGTAGGCCGGCCCCCGCTCCTTTTGTATGCCCCCTTGGACGTCACGTTTGACTGTCGTGCCCGCTGGACCGTCAATGAAGAAGCTCGTGTGGATGGGGCGTGTGGCCAGCCAGGCCTCAAGGCCAGCGACGTCTTCGGCCGGGATCCGTTGGCTCAGGTACTCTTCGCCCGCGCGTTCTCCAAAGACGGAGGTCATGTAGAGGTCGATTCGACAGCGTTCACCTTTCCTGTAAATGACGTGGATCTCGTCCGGCGTGTACTTACCCGAACGACCAACGTGTCCCTTGTATACAATGGCGCGGTAGCTTCGGGCGAAGTCCCGCCGACAAGCTTCCACCGCAGCCCAGAGCTCCTCAGCCTCTTGAGGAGGCGTCAGGTCCACCACCTTGGCGTCTCGGGGAACGCCGAGGTCGTAGATGGACGTGGGGCCGGTATCTGGGTAGTCGAGCCGGGCCGAGATCCGGTGGACGAAATCGCCGGACTCCTCAGCCGCCCAACCCTCCAGTTCGATGGGCAACTGGGTAAGCCTGTCACACACCAAGACGACGCGAACGGATTCGTGGGTAATGTCGAGTATCTCCACCGGAGAGCCGTTTCTCTCCCCCTTCGTGCGGGTCAGGGTCGCCCCCTGTTGTCCCATCATCTCGATGGCCTGTTTGATCAGCTGCACAGGCGACGCGACCTCATCGATTGGAGTGTCGGAACGGTGAGTCACGGTGATGGTCTTGGCCTCTGGGTCGTACACATGCTTCTCTTGAGCCTGTGAATCCTCGAAGGTGACTAGGCCCCCGCTTGTGCGCATACCCGAGCGGAGGGGGCTGAAAGAGACCCACATCTCCCATGACCCTCCTGTGGCGACCGCCTCGGTCCGCACGTGCATCCAATTCTGCGCCTCGAGCGCTTTCTGCACGTCGGCCAGGGTCATCGGGGCCGACTTGCCCAGGAAGGTCACGCCCACCACAACCAGGACGGCCGCTGCCGCCACGGCAACACTGCGCCATATGCGCTTCTGCAGTACCCGCCCCAAAGACCGGCGTTGGACCGAGGGGGCCTCCACCGCAGCTTCGTCGAGCAGGGCCTGGATGCGAGCATCGAGGGCCTTGGACGTGCGGAGCCGGGAACTCCGAAGCTTCTGTTCCAGCCTTTCAAGTTCGTCCATGAGAGTCACTCCTCAGTTTCGAGCGGAGTTTCTCGAGGGCTTTCCGGTAGCGGGCGTAGGCCGCGCCTTTGGAGATGTCCTGTAGACGACCGATCTCCTCGAACGGGAGATCACCCCAGACGTGCAGGGAGAGCACTTCTCGCTGCTGAGGAGGAAGCTCGTTCACTGCTTGGAGCACCGCAGCCGTTTCCTCGCTCTCGGCAGCCCGCTCGAGGGGATCGTCTACGTTGAGCTGACTTGCGGCCGTTGCGGCGGCAGCCAGGTTCCTTGTCCTGCGTCTGCGCGTCATGTCGATGGCGCGATTCCGAGTGCAGACGGTGAGATAGGCGTGCAAGTGGGTGTTCTCATGCAACCCCGCGCCGTCCTTGATCAGTGCACGGAACACGTCATGCACCACATCCTCGGCGGAATGCCGGTCACCGGTCAGACAGGTCGCAAGCGTTAGCAGCCTATCCTTGTGTTCCCGGTAGACGCGTTCGAAGACAAGTCGCTCGCTTGCCTGCGACTGGCCGTGAAACCTGGACGCTTCGTTCATACCCGAATCCATCTGGCCTGGACCGATCAGCGCGTTTCTATCAATAAGGAACGTTTCAGACACGCCCACGTTCGATGAAAAACGCGAGCGCTTTGCCCGGTGTCCGCCTGGGCGTTGGATGGCAGCTGTCGCGACCTTCGTCGGTCAGGACGTCCTGGTGACCCAGATGGGTGAGGACCAGGCGAACTGTCCGTTCAGTTGGGAGACACGGACGTAGTAGAAGTTCGTCCCTGGCGGCGGCTTGCGGTCGACGAAGGTGTGTTCCACGGTGTAGGCGTCGCGGGGGACGGCGCGGTGAAGGAGGACCTTGCGGGCGTTGTGCCAGTAGGTGTCCGGGTTGTCGATGGTGCTGGGTGTCAGGCCGAAACAGTCTTTGATGCGCTGTCGGCTTTCCCGGAGCCCGGCGAACACTGCGGTGGAGCGCGCCTCCGGCCAGGTCAGTCGATGCCTGCCCATCCCTTGAACGCTGACCGTCAGGTCGGCCCGGCGAGATGCACGAAGTTCGAGAACGATGCTCGGCCGATGCTGTCCTGCGTCAAGGCCTGACCGCTGGCCTGTCTTGATGTCGAAGGAAACTGTCTCCGGGTTGAGGAGCCTGACTTCCTGGTCAAACCCGGTGAAGCAGCGTTCCACCCCAAGGATGCGTCCCCTGCTCACCTTCACCTTCCCACGATACCGCACCTCCTCCGGGGGCAGACCCTTTTCCCTGTTGGGTCCCCAGCCGAACTCCAGACGCCATTCCCCCGTGCACGTCCGGTTCGGCCAGGCCCAGTGACCTGAATGGCAGTAACTCTCAAGCACGTTGCCGTTGCGAATGAGTTCGATACGGTCGATGGCATCTGAGCCCACCACCTCGACGTTCATCTCCACCGCGCCCCGGTGGGCGAAGCACTCGCCCATCTCGTGACCCTGGGCGTTGAAGCCCAGTCGGATGCGGTCGCCCGTCACACCTATGGTTCGTCCGGCGAGAAACGCCTCCCAGACCGCCTCCCTGGTGAGTGGGGTCTTCGACCTCTTCGATTCCCGAGCCCAGACGCCAAAGCGACCCAGGCCCCAGTGAGCGGGGTAGCCGTCGTGACTGTCGCTGGAAGCAATGATGCCGAACCTGTGCCCCTGTTTGAGACCTTCGACGATGGAGCCGGCAGAGGCCCGCGGGCCCATGTTCGTGTTCCGGCTCATCGCCGTCGGAGAAAGGACGCCCTCGGAGCAGCCGTGAGAAGAGCAGATTTCGGCCAGCGGTGAGAGTTCCCGGTCGTGGTAGCGCCAGTCCTTTCCCCGCTCGCCAGGCTCGTAAGCTGTGTGATGTGGGATGGCAATGCCTCGGTGGCGCCGCAGGTGGGAATACAGCCCGGGGAGTGTGGGTACGTCGGCCAAGGGTTCGAAGTCGTTGCGGTAGAAGACGTTGTGGTCGCCGAAGCGTCGGCGGTTGCCGTGCCACTCGTAGCCGAGGAAGGTGACGAACCGGCCCGGGTCGTTCGACGCGGCCACCGCCTCCTGGACCTTCTTCCACAGCGGATCAAATTCGTCCCGGTGACCTACTGATTCAACCTTGAGGCCATTCCGCTCGAGCCAGACGAAGGGGTAGAAGGCTATGGGGAAGATGTCCAGGTGCTCGCGCGCTGCCGAGAAGGTCCGGTCCAGCCTGCTCATGTGCTCCGGGTGCACGTTGACGTGGGCATCGCCCCAGAAGAGCTCGTAGTCCATTCCTCTCCTTCCCGTCTCAAGTCCGCCTCAGTTGTATCAGGTGGTGTTGGCCCAGCCGCTGGAAGACGTCCACCAGGTCCCAGCAGTCGCTGCCCGTCTCCTGGGCGGTCAGGCGGATGACGTCGGCTAAGGTGCGCTTGCCGTCACACCACCAGAAGGCGCGGTGAAGTCGGCTGTCCCAGCGTCCGCCCGCAAACTTGCCCCGCTTGGACTTGGCGACGGGGTCGAGGGTGGGGGTGCCGATAGCCGTGCGGACGGGAACGATCTTTTCGGCCCGACGTTCCAGGGCGCTCTTCCTGCGGGTGACCTTCTTGAGTTTGCCCCGCAGGTGTGCGGAGCGGCCCCTGGCTTCCGTCTGCAGACGTTTCGCCTCCTGGGCGGCCTGCGCCTTGATCTCTTTGACCGGTCTGGCGAGGGCGGCTTTGAGGTGGGCTTTCTCTTCTTTGCTCAGGAGCCTTTGGGCGGAGCGTATTGCGTGCACGTTGCAGTCGCGGACGTAGGCCAAGCGCTCCCGGGCTGCTTCGAGGTTCTCGCCGAGCGCCCCGGTCGAGGTGGCTGTCGTGATGTCGGTGAAGAGGCGCTGGGCCTCAAAGGCGAGCGCAGCCTTGCCCTCGGCGGCGGCCTGCTGGGCCAGCCAGTAGGCTTCCTTGAGCCCGGCCGAGGCGAGAAAATAGAGGTAGGTGGCGGCGAAGGTAGAGAGGATCTTGAGCGCGTGCACATCCACCGTCTCTTCGGTGTCGCCGGTGGTGTGCCAGTAGAGGTCCTTGACGCCCGGGCCGAAGGTGAGGGTGGGGATGTCGATGGTGGGGTCCACGATGATGTTGTCGGTCAGCGTGAAGGGGAGGGCCAGCCAGCGGTAGCGGGGAGCGGCGCTGGTGAAGTACCGGCGGGCCAGTTCGAGGCCGAAGGCGTCGGTGACGTTGGCCTGGGCGTGGGGGTTGAGGATGACGCCCTGGGCGGTTCGGCAAAGTGCCTGCTTCATACCCACGTGGTCGATGCACAGCCCGGCCACGGTGCCGGCCATCTGCTCGGGATGGCGGGAGGCGTAGGCCAGCGTCGCGTAGCACTCCCAGGTGATGAGCATACGGATGTCCCGTCGGGGCGGCTTGAGTTTCTTCTGGCGGATGAGTTGGTTGAGCGCGCGCAACGCCTCCAACATCAC
>CBDVDV010000072.1:0-16307 GCA_965372835.1 uncultured bacterium
GTCATGGAACTGTGGGAAGCGATTCGGCAGCGGCGGAGCATTCGCAAGTACAAGGACCAGCCGGTGGAAGAGGAGAAACTGAACCGGGTGCTGGAGGCGGGTCGGCTGGCCCCCTCCGCGGGCAATCGCCAGGAGTGGCGGTACGTCATCGTCCGGGACGAGGCCACCCGCCGGAAACTGGCCGAGGCAGCCAACGGCCAGCAGTTCGTGGCCGAGGCGGCAGCGGTGATCGCCTGCTGCGCCGTTGGTGCCGACCACGTGATGAGTTGCGGCCAGTCCAGTTACTCCATCGACGTGGCCATCTCAGTGGACCACATGACCTTGGCGGCGGTGGAAGAGGGGCTGGGGACCTGCTGGATCGGTGCTTTCAAGGAGCCCGAGGTCAAGGCACTCCTGGGCATCCCCGAGGAAGTGCGGGTGGTTGAACTGCTGGCCCTGGGCTACCCCGACATGGAGCCTAAGCCGCGCGTACGCAAACCCCTGAGTGAGATCGTGTACCAGGAGCGCTGGTCCGAATGACCTGGCTCCGTGCAGCAGCACGAGGGGATGAGCGGCGATGAGTCGCCTCGGACTCGCCGACCTTCGCGCCCACCTCGAGGAAGGTCGGCTGGCAGTCCTTTACGCGCTCCTCGGTGAAGAGACCTTCTTCCGGCAGGAGGCCCTGGCCGCGCTCAAGCGACGGCTCTTTGGGCTGGAGGCTGGGGGAAAGCCACCTCCGGGAAGCGTATCGGTGCTGGAGGGCACCAGTGTCGCTCCGGCCGATGTGCTCGACGAGGTGGCGACCTCGGGCTTCTTCGCCGAGGCGAAGTTGGTGGTGCTGGAGAATGCCGATGCCTTTCTCAAAGCCCACCACGTCGGCCCTGAGTTCCTCGAGCGACTGCGTCAACGGGCTGGCCTGAGCGTGTTAGTGCTCATCACCCCCGGGCTGGACGGACGGACGGCCTTCGCCCGGGCGGCTGAGAAGACCGGTGTGTTGGTCGATTGCAGCCCACTGAGCACGCGCGGCGCCACCACGAAGTTGCGAGCATGGGTGAAGCAGCGGGCCGCCCACCACGGCCTGGACCTGGCCCGCGGTGCCGAGGACGAGCTCATCGAGCGAGCGGGCGTGTCCCTGCTCGCCCTTGATCAGGAACTGCTCAAACTGGCGCTCTATGTAGCCGACCGCGGGGCCGGAGCGTCGGCCCGTACGGGTGACGTTGAAGCCCTCATCGACCGAAACCGCACGTTCCTCATCTACGAACTGACCGACGCCGTCATCCGCAGCGACCGCGGGCGGGCCCTCCGCTTGGCCGGTGAACTCATCGAGCAGGGCATGGCGCCCGAGGCCCTCCTCGGGGCCCTGGGAGCCCAGTTCCGCAGGCTCTGGCTCATCAAACATCGGCTGGCAGCCGGCGCTTCCGTTCAGGAGGCCTGCCGGGAAGCAGGGGTACGCCAGCAGTTCCTGTGGCAGCGCACCGCCCAGGCCGCCCGCACTCGGAGCGCTGAGGACCTGGCCCGGTCCCTGCACCTCATCGCCGAGGCTGACTGCATCCTGAAAGGGCAGAAGGATTTGGCTCTGGAGCGGCCCCTGCTTCTTGAGATGCTGGTTCTGAAGCTGTGCGGAGCGCCCGAACCGGCGGAGGCGCGGTAGTCGTGGCCACGGCCCTGCAGATAGGCGCCGGCAACATCGGCCGGGGGTTCCTGGGCGAGCTCTTCTTCCGTTCCGGATATCAGATCGCCTTCGTGGACGTCAACCGTCCCTTGGTCGAGGCCCTGCGTCAACGGCGGGCCTACGACCTGACCATCGTGGCCGGCCCGGGCGAGCCCGCCGAGGCGCGACAGGTGCTCCCCATCGACGGTGTCTCGGCCCTCCATCCTGACGACCGGGAGCATCTGCTGGTGGCCTTCGCCGAATGCGCCGTCCTGGGTGTCTCCGTGGGGGTGGCCAACCTGGAGGCCGTGGCTGCACTCGTCGCCGACGGGGTGCGCCACCGACTTGCCAGTGGGGGAGGGCCGCTCAACGGTATCGTCTGCGAGAACCTGATCGGTTCCGGCCGACACCTGAAGGCGCTGGTCCTGGCGCGGGTCCCCGAGCAGGAGCGGGAGCGGGTATCGGAGAACCTGGGCCTGGCCGAAGCCGTAGTCGCCCGCATGGTTCCCCTGGTCACCGAGGAGGACCGTCGGCGCGACCTCCTCTACGTCGCCGTCGAGCCCTACAACGTCCTGCCGGTGGATGCGACGGCCTTCGTGGGAACGCCACCCGAGATATACAACGTCCAACCAATCGCAGACATCGAAGCCTACCAGGCTCGTAAACTCTTCGCCTTCAATGCCGCTCACGCAATCTTCGCTTACGCGGGATATCAACGAGGGTTCCGCTACGTTTGGGAAGCGGTGGAGGACGGGGAGGTCCGGTCGCTGGTCCAGCGGGCGCTAAGCGAAAGCCTCGGGGCCCTGGCCCGCAAGTTCTCCCTGCCGTTCGGGGAACTCAAAGAGGAGGCGGACGACTTCGTCACCCGCTTCGGGAACCGCAACCTCGGCGACACCGTCCGCCGAGTGGCCCGGGATCCGGTGCGGAAACTCGGCCCCGACGAACGGCTCATCGGCGCCGCCCGCTTGGCTCTCAGCCAGGGGATTACGCCCGAGGCCATCGTCACCGGCATCGTGGCGGCGCTCCACTACGACGAGCCCACCGACCCCCAGGCCCAGCGCCTCGCGCAGATGCTTCGCCAGGAGGGTCTCGGCGCGGTGCTCAGACAGGTCTGTCGGTTGGAACCAGGGGAGCCCCTGGAAACCATGATTCAGAGGGCCTACAATGGGGGAGGAGTGGGTTGCTGAAGACGCTCCTGCGAAATCGGAGGAAGCCGAGAAGGGGACCACACGGATGAAGTTCTTCATCGACACCGCGGACGTGGAGGAAATCCGGGAAGCCAACGCCCTGGGCATCCTGGACGGAGTGACGACCAACCCTACCCTGATTGCCAGGACGGGTCGCAGATTCGAAGAGGTCATCAAGGAAATCTGCTCGCTGGTCTCCGGTCCGGTCAGCGCCGAGGTGGTAGCCACCGACACCGAGGGGATGGTCGAAGAGGCCCGCCGACACGCCTCGCTGGCGCCCAACGTGGTGGTCAAGATCCCCCTCATCCCCGACGGGCTCAAAGCCGTGAAGATCCTTTCGGCCGAGGGCGTCAAGACCAACGTCACCCTCTGCTTCTCGGCCGTGCAGGCGCTCATGGCCGCCAAGGCGGGGGGCTCCTACATCAGCCCCTTCATCGGTCGGCTCGATGACCGGGGCCACTGGGGAATGGAAGTGGTCGAGCAGATTCGTACCATTTACGACAACTACGGATTCGAGACCGAAATCATTGTGGCCAGCATCCGCCATCCGCTCCACGTCCTGGAAGCAGCCCTCATCGGCGCGGACATCGCCACCATTCCCTTTTCCACCTTCACGAAACTGGTCAGTCACCCTCTGACCGATGACGGACTCCGCCGATTCCTGGCCGACTGGGAGAAGGTGCCCAAGTAGGGTGCTGCCTCGGATGGCCGTCGTCCTTTCGCTGGGAAAGGTTGGTGGCGGAGGGGGATTGACCTGGCGACGGGGGATTGCATGACCGCGCCCGAGCCGACCCGATCCTACGAACCCGCAGGGCCGGAAGACCCACTGGACGCTCCGGTGCGTTTCGTCAAAGGGGTAGGGCCCCGGCGGGCGGAGATGCTTCGCGGGCTGGGCATCACCACCGTACGCGACCTTCTTTGGTACCTTCCCCGCCGCTACCAGCCTCGCGCTGAACTGACCACGATCGCTGAGGCCCAGCGCGGGGCCCTGGTCACCCTGGCCGTCGAGGTAGTGGAGGCGAAACTCAAGCAACTGGGCTATCGTCGGACGCTGCTCCGGGCTCAGGCGGCCGATGATACGGGGGTCGTCGAACTGCTCTGGTTCAACCAGCCCTACTATGCTGATCGGCTGGCCGATGGCGGACGACTGCTGGTGACCGGAAAGTTGCGCTTCCGGGATGGTCGCCTGCAGATGGTGGCCCCGACCTTAGAGCCCTTGGGTCCGAGCGGGCCTCCCCAGCCGACCGGGGCGCCGTTGGCGGCGGTCTACGCGGCGAAGGAAGGTGTTTCCCAGAAGCAGTTGCGGCGCATCGTCGTCGCGGCGTTGTCCACCCACCTGGAACACGTGCCGGAGATGCTCCCCCGCCCCTTCCGCCGGGAACGCAACCTCCTGGACCTGCGGGCCGCACTGACCAAGGTCCATTGCCCAGCCAGCGAAGAGGAGGCCGAACTGGCCTTGCGCCGACTCAAGTATGAGGAGTTCTTCGTCTTCCAGACGGGCCTGGCCCTGCGCCGACGCGACCTGCGCCGGGAGCAGGCCGCCGGCGCCATGCAGGTGACGGAAAAGATCGACGCGCGCATCCGCCGACTCTTCCCCTTTCGGCTGACCCGGGCTCAGGAACGGGTCATGGGCGAGTTGCGGGCCGACCTGACTCAGCCCTGGCCCATGAACCGCCTGCTCCAGGGCGACGTCGGGAGCGGAAAGACGGTGGTTGCGGTGTACGCGTTGCTGGCTGCGGTGGCCAACGACTTCCAGACCGCCTTCATGGCGCCCACGGAAATCCTGGCCGAGCAGCACTTCCGAACACTCCAGACCTTCCTCCGGCGGGGACGGGTCCGCCGGTGCCTGCTTCGAGGTGGGATGCCAAGCGGGGAACGCCGGGCGTTGCTTCGTCGGATTGCCCACGGCGACCTGGACATCGTTGTCGGCACGCACGCGCTCATCCAGTCGGACGTCCGCTTCGCCAACCTGGGTCTGTTGGTCATCGACGAGCAGCACAAGTTCGGTGTGCTGCAGCGGGCCAACCTGCGGGAGAAGGGCTGGCATCCGCACGTCCTGGTGATGACGGCTACGCCCATCCCCCGGACGCTGACCCTGACGGCGTTCGGCGACCTGGACCTCTCCACCATCGACGAGATGCCTCCGGGACGAGGCAAACTGGTCACCAGGCTGGTCCCGCCGGAGAAGCGCTCGGTGGCCTACGACTTCATCCGCAAGCAGATTGGCAAGGGCCGACAGTGCTTTGTGGTGGCTCCGCTGGTGCGGGGTGGCGACGACGACGTGGCCTCGGCCACCGCTTTGGCTTGCGAACTCCGGGACGGGGAGTTCCGGGAGTTCACCGTGGACCTGGTGCACGGGCAGATGTCGGCCCCGGCCAAGGACCGGGTGATGGCGAAGTTCCGCCGGGGTGGAGTCCAGGTACTTGTGGCCACCTCGGTCATCGAGGTGGGGCTGGACGTGGCCAACGCCACGGTGCTGGCGGTGGAGAACGCCGAGCGCTTTGGGCTCTCGCAACTGCACCAACTTCGTGGGCGCATCGGCCGCGGGCGAGCAGCCAGTTACTGTCTGCTCTTTGCCGAGTCGGCCACGGAGGCGGCCCAGCGTCGGCTGGACATACTGTGCGAGACCCGCGACGGCTTCCGCATCGCAGAAGAGGACCTCAAGTTACGGGGCCCGGGGGAGTTCTTCGGCACCCGACAGCATGGCTTGCCCGAACTGCGCATTGGTGATATCGTAGTTGACTATCAACTGCTCCGGTTGGCTCGGCGGGATGCGTTCGCCCTGGTGGCGGAGGATCCCCGGCTGGAGAAGCCCGAACACCTGGTGCTCAGGCGGGCGGTGCTCCGCACCTTCCGGGACCGGCTGTATCTGGCCGCCGTCGGATGAGCGCAGCCGGCCGCGGACGGGTGGCCGCCGGTGGCGATCCGAACACCCCTGAAGAGGAAATGAGACGAAGGATGAAGTGGAAAGAACTGCTTCGCTTTGATGAACACGGACTGCTCCCCGCCATCATTCAGGACGCGGACACGGGGGAGGTCCTGATGTTCGCCTGGATGAACGAGGAGGCGCTGGAGAAGACCTTCGAGACGGGCCTGACCCACTTTTGGAGTCGAACTCGCCAGAGGCTGTGGCGGAAAGGGGAGGAGTCGGGGCACACCCAGCGGGTAGTGGAGGTGCGCTGTGACTGTGACCCGCCCGACGTCATTCTGGTGCGGGTGCACCAGAAGGGGGGCGCCTGTCACACCGGCTACCGCAGTTGCTTCTACCGCCTCCTGAATGCCCAGGGCATGCTTCAGACGGTGGGCCAGCGGGTGTTCGACCCCGCTCAGGTGTACGGAAAAAGGGGTGGCGAGTAGGCAGCCCCGCAGGTTTTGAAAAAAGGACAAAAAGAGAAAAAATCAGTTGAACCGCTGAAGCGCGGGTCTATACTGTCATTCGGAAATGCAGGCGAGCGGCTGTATTGAGCGTCTGCGACGGCTCCATATCTGGTGTCCATCATGCCTCCGTGGCGGAGGGCATGACCTGGGGAAAGGGGTGCGACCATGGCTGAAATGGTATCCTTCGAGGATGCGGCCAGGGAACTGCAAGTCGGCACGGAAGAGGTGACCCGGCTGGTCGCCAGTGGTGAGTTGCAGACGGGCGAAGAGGGCGGGCTCCTGAAGATTGACCGGGTAAGCCTCGACGCCTACAAGTCAGGACGTGAGGAGGCCCCCTTGCTGCTGACGGAGGCAGCGCCTGAGCCTGAGCCGGGGGTCGTTCCCAGCTTAGGCCTGGCCGCGGAGAGGGCAGTCGAGGAGGCGGAGGCCGGGGGAGAGCCGGTAGAGGCCGCTGCTGAGGCCGGGGGCGACACAACCGAGAGTATCTTCGGGGATGAGGACTTCGAGTTGGAGACCTTCACCGAGACCGCTGAGGAGGGGGTCGGGGCGGGCGAAGAACTCGCCGAACTCGAAGAGGCCGGCGAAGAACTGGGCGTCGAGGAGATGGCTGAACTGACCGCCGAGGCGGGCGTCCCGGTGGGCAGGCAGGCAGTGCGGGCTCGGCCGGAGACCTCCACCGGCGTGACCGTGATGCTGGTGGTCACATTCATTCTGCTGCTCTTCGCTGGTTTGGTCATCTTTAACTTCTCCCGCAGCGCCCCCCAGGGCATTCTCGCACCCATTACCGACAGTCTCCCCCTGGGTGGGGAATAGGACGTCGGCGCAGTTTTTACACTCGAAGGAGGGGACGGAAACGATGGCTACATCCCGGTTGCGTGTATGGGGCATGGTGGCGGTGATGCTGGGTGCAGTGGCGGTGACGGGCTGCGCGGAACTGGACCAACTCAGGGCCCACAACCAGAAACTGGATTCCGAACTGACAGGGGCCCGCGGGCACATCGCCGCACTGGAGGCCGAGAAGGCGCAGATGGAGGGTACCCTCGGCGAGCGGGACGATGACGTGAGAGCCGCCCGGCTGGAGGTGGAACTGTGGCAGCGTAAGTACGAGACCCTGGATGAGGCCCGGAAGAGGTGGGGTGGGGCACCAGGCATCAGCGCCGAACTGGAAGCGCAACTGCGCCGGCTGGCTCTCCTGGACCCCAACATCCGGGTCAAGCAGACCCGGGAGGGCTTCGTGGTCGAGGTGGGCGCCGATATCCTCTTTGGTTCGGGGAAGGTGGCGCTGAAGCCCGAAGGTGTGGCCACGATCAAGCGCATCGCCGACGTAATCAAGCGGGTGGGCACCGACGAGGCACTTCGGGTGGACGGACATACCGACAATGAGCCCATCAAGGTCTCCGGCTGGAAGGACAACTTCCACCTCTCGGCGATGCGGGCCCACGGGGTGCTCAAGGCCCTCGCCGCTGAAGGCATCTCCTCCGAACGGATGTTCCTGGCCGGCTTTGCCCTCCACCGACCGCAGGCTTCCAACGACACTCGGGAGGGGCGTCGGCAGAATCGGCGGGTCGAAATCCTCATCGTGCCGAAGATAGTCCTGTCGCCCATGACTCCAGAATAGGAGGCGGCTGCCTCCCTGCAATCTGAGAGCCCCCACCTGCGTGGGGGCTCTTTTTCGCTGAGGGTGGGGTCGTTCGTTCCTGTTGGTGGGTTCGCTAACCGAGGAGGAGGTACGCGGAGTCGATGAGCGAACTGGTCGGTAACGCAGTTGTCGCACAGTCGGGGGGCCCCACCGCCGTCATCAACTCCAGCGCCTGTGGCGTGATCCAGGCCGCACTGGGCAGCGCGGCGATTCCCCGCGTCCTGGCCGCCCACAACGGCATCTTAGGCGTGCTGCGGGAAGAACTCTTCGACCTGGGGCAAGAGCGCCCCGCTGACATCGAAGCCCTTCGGCGGACCCCTTCAGCCGCCCTCGGGTCGTGCCGCTACAAACTCAAGGGCCTCGACGACAGCCGGGCCGACTACGAGCGCATCCTGGAGGTCTTCCGGGCCCACGACATCCGCTACTTCTTCTACATCGGCGGCAACGACTCCATGGACACCGCCGACAAGTTGGGCGCGCTGGCCCGGGAGACGGACTACGAACTGCGGGTGATGGGCATCCCCAAGACCATCGACAACGACCTGGCCGAAACCGACCACTGTCCCGGCTACGGCTCCGTGGCCAAGTACCTGGCCACGGCGGTGATGGAGGCCGGTCGGGATACCGAGGCCCTCTACACCACCGACACGGCAACCGTGCTCGAGACCATGGGGCGAAACGCCGGCTGGATCGCCGCCGCTACCGGGCTGGCCCAGCGCACCGCCGAGGACGCTCCTCACCTGGTGTACGTGCCGGAGATCCCCTTCTCCATCGACGGCTTCGTCCAGGACTGTAAGCAAGTGCTGGGCCGGCTGGGCCGGGTCTTCGTGGTGGCGGCGGAGGGCCTCGTCGATGAGAACGGCGACTACGTCACCGCCCAGAGGGGCGCCTTCGCTACCGACGCCTTCGGGCACCACCAACTGGGTGGCTTGGCCGAGTTTCTGAGGAACGTCGTCGAGGAAAAGGTGGGCGTCAAGTGCCGCTACAACAAGCTGGGCACCTGCCAGCGTAACGCCATGCACTTCGCCAGCAAGACTGACTCCGACGAAGCCTACCTGGTGGGTGAGACAGCCGTCAGAGCGGCCCGGGAAGGGACCACCGGTAAGATGGTGACCCTGGTCAGAGAAAGTGACGGTCCCTACCAGGTCAGGACCGGCCTGGCCAGCCTCTACGACGTGGCCAACGGTGAAAAGAAACTCCCGCGCGAGTACATGAACCAAGCCGGAAATCACATCAGCCAGGCCATGCGGACTTACGTCACGCCACTGGTGCAGGGGGAGGTGCCCATCGAAATGGGAGCTGACGGCCTGCCCGTGTACGCCCGCCTGGCTCGCCACTTCGTCCAGCCCAGGACGGGCCATCGGTACGCCCTCGGATAGAGGAGCCCGCGCCTCCCGGCAACGGCTACTCGCTTTCACCCTCGCCAGTTGTGGATAACGCCTGGAGGGCCTCCAAGTTCTCCTCTAACTCCTCGTCGGTCATCCAGCGCACCTTGCCGTTGACCAGCAGAACGTTTCGGCCTTCTTGGTGATAGCCCTCACCGTCGTAGAGGAGCGGCGCACCCGGCGGACTCTCAGTAGTGAGGCCGGTTGTGTACCGGTACTGAAGGGTGCCGTCGCCGGCAACGGGGCAGCAGAAAGGCGTCATGTCGTCGATGTACTTGGGTATCAGTTGGGTGACGGTGGCGGGGAACCTGCCCCGGCTGGCCCCAGCATAGGATTTGAGAATCTTATGTGCCTTCTTCAGTTGATCTGCGCAGTCTCCTCGCACCGCCTTTCCCGGGGTGCCGCTGAGTACTCCGGCCCCAGCCGAGGCAGTGCCCTCGGCTGCGGGAGAGCCATCCCCGCCGCTAAACACCACCAGCCCGACCCCGAAGGCCAGTACCCCCACGGCGAGACCCGCAATCGCCAGCCCCATACCTCTGACCTTCGTAGGCTGCTGCCTGATGTTCATGAAAGCCCAGCCGCCCAGCGCGGCACCCAGGGCACCGATCAGCCCTCCAGCCATCGCCACTACGGGGGGTGTGTTTAGCTGCATCGGCAACTTCGGCAGGAGCGCCACCAGCAGTCCCACCACAGCGAGCACAAGCCCCATCGTAGCCTGCGGTGCGGTGCGAGCCCTCGTCAGGACGGTGGAGCGCTCAAAGCCGGCAATAGCGATCCCCCGCACCGGCACCTCTTCTTTCTTCACTCCCCCGCGCACTTTGATGCCCTCTACGTGGGCAGTCTTGGTGGGGCCGACGCTTTCCTCAATCCCCGGGAGTTGGGGCCCCCGGATGAGATTGCCACATTTGGGACACGTGCCCGACTTGCCGGCCATGCTTCCCTTGAGCCTGAGGATCCTCCCACATTTGCGACAGGTGACTTCAATAGACATCCTTAGTCTCCCTTCTGCGCCGCCGAGTCGGTGACTTGTATCAGGTCATACTATACTCAGGGAAGGCTACGGTTCCACCACAAAAACTCACCTTGGCCCTATGATCCGCGTTCTGACTCTCACGCGGCCCCGGCTACCCGGCTTCGTCCTCCTCGCCGACGTACACCGGATTGGTCCACGCCCGGCGGCCCTCCGCGTCGGTAACTTGAATGCGCAGATAGCGTTCGCCTCCGCGCCAGGCGTAGCGGGCCGTTTCGACAGGCTGCTTCGCTGAGGCGCGCAACTGGGCGCCTCGATTCGTGTTGGCCACAAACTCGATGCGAACCACGGGGCTGCACACGACCTCCACTCCGGCCTCATCTACCGATACCTGGTATATCTCCGGCCCCATCGACGAGTAGAAAAGACCCGCCCGCAGGCTGGAGACCACGGCCGCGGCCGTCGCCTCTTCCACCTTGACCATCACCCAGCCCCCACAGGAATCGTCGGTGCAGCGGTGGGCGTCGTCCACCGCGCAGCCCAGAAGCCTGGCCCCGGCACTGAGCGCGTAATCCCAGGGGTATTCGGAGAAACCCCGGGCGATCTCCACCTCACAGCCCGTGTTGTACACCTCCACCCCGAGGCCGGCACTCAGGGCCAGCACATCGTCGCCTGACAGGTTCGACCAGTAAGGATGGGCCACAAAGGTCAAGGGAGCACACACCAAGGACTGACGAAGCAACTCCGCCGGTTCTCCTATCGGGCCTTCGGGCAGGCTGGTCGGCTCGATGAGGACGAGGTGGCAGGACTTGCCCGGAGTCGCCTCTCCGGAGGTGTTGACCTCGGCAGCCCGGAGCAGAAGGATCCCACGGACATCCGGGGGCGCGGTTACCACGCGGTGGTCGCTCAGGGCCAGGAAATCGTACCCGCCACTGCGGTAATGGCAGGCCAACTCCACTGGCGAAAGTCGGCCGTCCGACTCGGTGCTGTGTACGTGCAGATTGCCCCGCAGCCAGCGCCCTGAGCGAGTGAACGGATTGGCGAACTCCACCACCACGAGCGTGCTCCTTTCTGCCATTGACCAAAGGCCAGCATCTTACCGCCCCCTGTGTAGGCCCACAAAGGACAATGCTGCTGTTGGCGCCAGCAGCGAACGGAGCCGGCCCCTGCCTTTCTGGTTGCCCGTCGGTCCTGCTCAGCGCTATCATTGCGTCGCGACTGGTGCGGAAGTCAAAAGAGGTGCCCTGATGGCGAGCAGTCCGTCGCCACGTCTCTGGAAGCGAGCCATCATCCACGTGGACATGGACGCCTTCTATGCCAGCGTGGAGTTGAAAGACAACCCCAAGTTGGCTGGGAAGCCGGCTGTTGTCGGGGGGCTGCCCGAGTCTCGGGGAGTGGTGGCTGCGGCCAGTTACGAGGCCCGCACCTTCGGCATCCATTCGGCCATGCCCATGGCCCGTGCGTCGCGCCGGGCTCCTGGTCCAGCCGCCGCGGCCCGGACCTTACCACCCCAAGGACAAAGGATAACCCCGTGATCCGCAACAGTTACGTCGAGGTCGACCTGGCAGCCATCCGGGCCAACATGGCCGCTGTCCGACAGCAGGTAGGAGCGGACATCACCGTCATCGCCGTGGTCAAGGCCAATGGCTACGGTCACGGCGCCGTGGAGGTCAGCCGAACGCTTTTGGAAGCAGGGGCTGGGATGCTGGCGGTGGCCTTGCCCGCTGAGGGGGTGGAACTTCGGCAGGCCGGCCTCACCTGTCCCATTCTCGTCATGGGATCGATGCTGGGCCGAGAGGTGCCTTTAGCCCTGGAACACGACCTGATGCTTACCATCTTCAGTGAACCCTTCGCCCACGAGGTCGCCAGCCAGGCCCAGGCACGCGGGGTTCGCTGTCCGGTCCACATCAAAGTGGACACGGGGATGGGTCGGCTGGGCGTCCTGGCTGAAGAGGCCCTGGAGGTCGTGCCCCGCATCGCCAGCCTATCGGGCCTCGACGTGGTGGGAGTTGCGACCCATTTCCCGTCGGCCGACGAAGCCGACAAGACCTACACCCACGAACAGGTGAACACGTTCCGCGGCATCCTGACCGGCCTGGAGGCTGCGGGGCTCACCTTTCGCTACGTTCATGCGGCCAACAGTGCCGCCATCATGGACGTACCAGAGTCGCACTTCAACGCGGTGCGGCCAGGCATCATGCTTTATGGACTGCCCCCGTCACCGGAAATCCTCAACCCCCTGCCCCTGACCCCGGCTCTCGCCCTCAAAAGCGTGGTAACCTACATCAAAGACGTTCCTCCCGGCTCTCCGCTCAGTTACGGGCGCGCATACACGACCGAGCGTCCCAGTCGTATCGCTTCTGTCCCCGTGGGCTACGCCGATGGATACCAGCGCGCCCTGGGCAATCAGGCCCAGGTGGCCGTCGGCGGGCGGTTCGCTCCGGTGGTCGGGCGGGTGTGCATGGACCAGTTTCTGGTCGATGTGACCGATCTCCCCGAAGTGGCCGTCGGCGACGAGGTGACACTCTACAGCAGTCAGGCCGACCACCCCAACTCTGTGGAGTCGGTGGCCAGGCTCCTGGGCACCATCCCTTACGAGGTGGTTGTCTCCATCACCGGGAGGCTGCCTCGTGTCTACCTCAACCCCTGAGGTGAGGATGAGGACCGGGGAATCGGAGACTCCACCGGTCTTCACCCTGCGCGCCCGGCTCCTATTGCGCGAGCCGGGCGACGTGGTCGGCAACGGCTGCGTGGTCGTCAGCAGGGGGCGAGTGGTCTACGCGGGCCGCTGGCTGTCCCGGCGAGCGGACGGGCCCGTCGTTGACTTTCCGGATGCCCTCATCACCCCCGGCCTCATAAACGCCCACACCCACCTCCACCTGAGCTACCTGGCCGGCCGAATGCCCCGCCCCCGAGGCTTCGCCAGTTGGCTGTTCCAAATGGCTCCGCGCGTCTGGCGTTCGTCCGCGAGTGTCAATCAGCGAAGCGTCCTCGAGGGCGCCGAGGCGTGCCTCGCTGCGGGCGTGACGACTGTTGGCGACGTCGTTGCCCGGTGGGAGGCGGCACCCGAGCACGGGCGCACCCGGCTGCGGAAGGTTGTGTTCCTGGAACTCTTCGGCCTCCAGCCCGAAAAGGCACTCGAGGTGATTAGCAAGGCCGGGCAACGCTTGGCGGAGCTTCCTACCGGAGAACTTCTCACCCCCGCCATCGCTCCCCACGCCCCATACAGCGCCTGCCGGGAACTCTACCAAGCAGCTCTCGAACTGGCTGGCCGGCTGGGCTGTCCGCTCTCCACCCACGCTTCGGAAACCCAGGCCGAGAGGGAGTTCTTACAGGACGGTACGGGGGAACTGTCCACCCGCTTCCGGATGCTTGCCCGCTTGCCTCGGCGCTGGAAGCCACCGGGGTGTTCACCCATCGGCCTACTTGCGCGGTGGGGTGTGCTGGACGCCGAGGCCCTTCTGGTTCACTGCAACTATCTGTCGGAGGAGGACATAGACCTCCTGGCCCGTTCGGCGTGCCGGGTGGTCTACTGCCCCCGCAGCGCTCACTACTTTCACGTCCGCAAGCATCCGTGGCAAGCACTGCGCCGACGGGGGGTGCCTGTGGCTTTGGGCACAGACAGCCTGGCCAGCAACTCCTCGCTCAGCATCCTGGACGAGATGCGCTTTTTGGCCGGTCGTCACCCCGAAGTCGCTCCCGAGCAACTCCTGGCGATGGGCACCGTCGCCGGGGCCCGGGCCCTGGGACTGGACGGGGAGGTCGGCGCCCTGCGGCCGGGCTACGGCGCTGACCTGGTCGTGTGGGAGTTTCCCTCGGTCACGCCCGCTGAGGCGGGCGAGGTCCTCATCTGGCATCGGCCGTCCGTGCTGCAGTCCTACGTGGCTGGTCGGCGCGTCTGGCCACCGACGAGGTAAGACGACGGAGCCCTTTTCCGTTGCTGGCCGGCGGCCCAGCGAGTAGGCTGTACCGGGAGCAGTCGAGGTCGGATTCCTTTTCGCGAAAGTACTGTCACACAATGAGCGCACCGTCTAAGCACGAGACCGCCGGCCGGCAGCCCTCGCCCGCTCCTGCGACTCGTAGGACAGGCAGAGGCCGCTGGCGGCGCCGACTGCGCCGGGGGCTGTTGGGGTTAGGCATTTACACGCTGGTATGCCTGGCCTACAGCGCCATCCCCGACCGCATCCACGAACCCGAACTTGCGCAGGTGGCCACGTTTGAAGCCCAAGGTAATCCACTCTGGGCTGGCGTGGGGCGGGCTGACATCACCCCCCCTGAGGAGATGTGGGAGCGACTGAACCTCTTTGGCGAACGGGCTCCCATCCTGGGTGTGGCCACACCCATCTACGCCCGGGCCCTGGCCCTGGGCGAGCGGGAAGGGAAGCGTCGGCTGCTCATCGTCAGTTGCGAACTCACCTTTCTCACCGGACACCTGCGCCAGGCCGCTGTCAATGGCCTGGCACGGGCCGGGTACGGGGATGTTGAACTCCTGCTGGTGGCCACCCACACGCACACGGCCCCGGGCAACTTCTGGAAAGGTTGGGTCGGAGAACGGATCTGCGGGCCCTTCAGCCAGGCCTACTTCGACCACCTGGTGACCGGCATCGTCCAGGCGGCAGGGCAGGCCCTGCGGACCATGGAGCCTGTAACCGTGGCGGTGGGCACACGCCGGACGTACCGCTTGGTCAAACATCATACCCGCGTGGAGCCGGCTACGGGGGGACGGGCCTACTGCGACAGCCGGGTGGAAGCGATGGCCTTGCGCAGGGCCGACGGGACGTTGCTGGGAGCGCTGGTCAGTTTCCCCGCTCATCCGCTCGCCCTTTTGCATAAGAGTGACGTGCAGATTGCCGGGGATTATCCTGGCGAACTGAGTCGGCTCATCGAAGCTGACAATCCGGGTGCCGTGGCTCTCTTTCTTCCCGGCGCCCTGGGTGGCGTGCGGGCGACGTCGCCGGGCGGGTCCGAGGGCTACCGGGGCCAGCCCGGCCGCTTCGGCAAGGTGGCCATGCAGGCGGACATGTTACTGGAGCGGATTGCGCCTGTGCTGGGAGGGCCGGGCCAGCCCCTGCAGAAAGTGTCTTCGGTCAGGGCAGTGGTTCCGCTTCCTCCGGTCGATGCGCACTTCTTCCCCGAATCAACGCCCTTTACCGGCATCCGTTTCCTGACCGGGCCGGTGTCCTGGGCCAGCAATCGGCTGTTGGACGCGGCGTTACTGCCCGACCAGGCGATCTTTCAGGTGGTTCGGATTGACGACACCGTCCTGCTCGCCGTGCCCGCCGACCTGAGCAGCCGCATCGGCGTCAAACTGAAGCGCTGGCTGGCGGCTGAGCACGTCTGGCCCCTCAGCCACGCCAATGGCTACGACCTGGGCTACGTCCTGGACGCGGACGAGTACGACCTGAGTGGGGTCATCAAAGGGGGCTACGAGCGCCTGATGGATTTCGGCGGCAAGCAGGCCGGCCCCTTCACCATGCGCGCCCTTTTCGCCCTTGCTGAGCGGGTCGACGTGGGGAAGAACTTAGTCCCGAAGGATCTGCCCTGAAGTCCGTCCCCAACTCCGGCCCGGGCGCTGGGGGCACGACCGCTAAGCCCAAAACCTGCACCTCGACCGGCACCTGCCTCACGTCTCGGCCGAGGTGGAGGGCGTTGGTCTGAGCGAACACTTCACCCACCGCGAGTTCGGCCGGAGGTACCTTGCCATTGGCGAACACGTGGTAAAACCGCTGTGGCGCGGCTTCGCCTTGTCGGGCCGAGGCGGCCACAAAGAGTTGTCGGTCCAGGGGTTGTGTGGGCAGCCAGTAGTAGGTGACACGCAGGAGGTCCGGCGAGGTCGGGTCGATGGCCGAATCGGTGCCCACCAGGATGACGCCGAACCCGCAGTCCTGGTTCAGCGGTCGTCGGGGCCCAGGGGTGGTTGCCTTGATGTCGTGGAGCACCTGGTGGCGGTTGTTCGGGCCGCGACCATAGAGGAGGAAGCCCTCCTCGGCGAAGAGCAGCCTCCGGTCGGGATCGTTCCACAGGGCGTCGCGCCCGGGCACCACCGCTCCCGGGTGGGTCCAGTTCTCGGTGAAGTCCAGCAGGACGTAGTCGGGGTCGCCCAGGTTCTCCGGGTAGC
>CBDVDV010000073.1:0-16149 GCA_965372835.1 uncultured bacterium
CGCTCGTAACCACCGTCGTCCTGCAGGTCCTCATTAATGCTATATACAACGACCCTTTGCGGCGAGTTGATATACCGGAGGGGCTGACCGTCAAATGGATCGATGGGCACCCGAGGAAGAATAGCAGGCACCAGGGCAGCGAGTGTTTCTGGGTAAGTACCGTGTCTCTTGCGATAAAGCTCCAGAGCCACGGCTGCCCGTGCGCATTTGACCCGCGCTTCATGACATGCCTGCATTCCAGGGCCGTACAGATAGCCAGAAAGGTGGTGCCTGCTGATGAGTGCGTAGCGGGGGATGTGCCCGAGGTCCATATTGAGCTGGTCAAGCTGTGCCCTTACTTGGTGGAACGGTCGTTCGGTGAGCGAGGCGACTTCCGCGAGGAAGCGCAGTGACAGTCGTTCGTCGTGCTGCCTTGCGGGCCTAAACAGCGATGTGCCGCACAGCCAGATGCCCGCGTCCACTGCCCTGTCCCGCCACGTCAGCTTCTGCTGGACGAAACCGCGCTGAAACGCGGCACATGCAGCCAGAGCCCCGGAGTAGGAAGCGAAGCTTTTACGGAAAAGGGGGATTTCTGCGCGCATTGAGGCAGCGAAGCTGGTCCGCGCGTCGAAGCCGTCCAGTGCCTCAAGTAGTCGCTGCAACGCCGCCTCCGCCAAGAGGTCCTCGCCAAGAAGGTCCTCCAAAGACCGGAGCACCATGTCGGCACACGAGGTGCGGACCAGATCAGCACTCAGCGATTGATGGTCTTCAAGAGCACGCAGAAGCGCTATCGAGTCCAACCAGTAACCCAACGCCCTTTCCCCCTGGCCTCTTTCAAGGGCCACAAGGATGGCCCCCCGCGTGACGACCCACGTGGTCTGGCGGAAGTCGGACCACGGACCGGAAGCACCGGCCCTGCTCTGACTCGGTGTCAATCCGGGAAACCGGCACCTCGGCGTCTGTGCCGCCTGGCGCAAGAGCGCCAGTGCCTTCTCGTTCTTCGCGACATGAGCCTCGAGGTAAGCGAAGTCTTCGGGCTCCAAGGCACCGGGCTCGCCGGGGTCGTCGACAGCGAGGAGGATGTCCCAGCATCTGTCGTCGAGGGGCTGGAGTTGCGCGAACGCCTGTTCGTAGACCAGTGCCGCATTCTCTTCCGGAGGCACTTCGGGCCGCCGGAGATCCTCCAGCGTGGTGGGGTAGCCCTTGGCGCGAAGTTTCGCGATCTCGGCTTCCAGGGCATCGCGGGTGCTGATGTCGGCAATCACCCAGAGCAGCGCCGCTACTGCCAACAGAAACCCCAGCAGCATCAGCAGGAACTTCAGCCAACGCGGCAGCAGGGGCTTCTTTGTTCGAGGCACACCGAAGTCTTCCTGTACCACCTCATTCCTCCGATGGCTGATTTGAAGACGGCCTGACTGTGAAGACCAGGTCTTTCACCCCTTCACCGTCCTTCCACTCCGTACTGCCGTGGTCAGCCACCAGGTTCAAATTGACACTGTAGACGACCAGACGGCCCTCTGCATTGAGATAGCGCATCGGCTGCCCGTCAAAGGGATCGACCGGCACGCCGGTGAGGAAGTCGGGACACAGCTCTTCGAGCCCACGTGGATAGGCTCCGTTCCTCAGTCGATACAGCTCAAGGGCCAATCCTGTCCGCGCCCCTGCAAGGTCGGCGTCGACGCATGCAAGGTCAGACGCATCAGGCAGCCTCCAATCCGTGAGCTCGCGGCTGAGAGGCGTCATCCAGGCCATCCGGTCGTGTGGTGTCACCCCCGAGTCCAGCCGGTCTCTTTCTGTTTCCCACTCCTCGAACTGCTTGGTGACCACGTGAAAGGGTCGTTGGCAAAGCCGGATGTTCTCCGCTAAGAGCGCCAGGTACTTCGCTTGGTCGTAGTGGCGCAGGGGGCGCGCTAGCCAACTTGTGTACAACCAGACAAACACTCGCTCCCGCCGTGGTGGGACGCCGCGGGTGAAGCCGGTGAGGTCGTGGATCACATCGTCACGCGGCTGGGCAAGAAGCACCTCCGGCGCGAAGACATCGCTCTTCAGCCCTTCGATGAACTCCCTGTGAGCCTCAAGCCCGTGGATGGCCTCACGTGCCCTGATGAGCTGTTCGCGAGTAAGTCGGCCGGTCTGGATCAGATCCTCGAGTCCACACAGCATGTGGCTAATGCCGTAAAGACGCTCTCCCTGCCACAGAACCACCGTTTGGCCGACCTCGTGCCGACAGACACCAGCCCAGTCCACCCAGAGGTTGAAGGCGTCGTCGATGTCCCCCTCTGCTATGGTGCTCATCAGCTCGAGGCTGAACATCTCGGTGATATATGTTAAGTTTTCCTCGTAAGGGTGGAGCGCGTGGTGCAGGGGCCAGCCGGATAGGTCGAAGCAACAGGATTGCTTCTTGACGGCCTGACGTATCAGGGCAAGTGCTTCAGCGTTCCTCTCGAGGATGGACAGCAGTTCGGCGCGTTCCTCTTCGGACAACCCGCCTGGTTCATCGGCAAGCCACGAATACTCAACCACGGAGCCTGGGGCGTCGAGCCTCGAGAAGGCCTGTTCGTAAAGGAAGGCAGCGTTGTCAGCCACGAGATGAGGGTCCGGATAGACCTCTTCGAGCCTCCGGGGAGCGCCAAGGCGCCTCATGTCCTCAATGGCTGCCTCCAAGTCCTGCCTGGTGACTATGTCCAGGAGTACCCAGGCGCTAGCAGCGAGGAAGAAGAACGTGCCAACGAGAATCAGCAGGAACTTCAGCCAGCGGGGGAGGAGGGGTTTCTTTGTCCGTCGCGGTAGGGTCGGGTCGTCAGCCATGACACGGCTCCGCTGGATGAAGGGTCTCCCTACGGAATTATACGGTCTTGGCAAGGCTGCGCAGTGCAGATTCAGCGACGGTCAGGGCTTTTCAGCGAAGTGTCGGCTCGCCGCGTCCACCAGCGCGGGGATGGTGTGGGGGGAGGCTTCGGCTACCACAGTGAAGCCCGCTTCCCGGGCCGCCTGCGCCGTCACCGGTCCGATGACGATGGCGGGGGTACTTCGGCAGATCTCTGCGAAGGTTTCACGTGGAACAATTTGGGCCAGGCCGCGCACCGCCGACGGGCTGGCGAAGGTGATGAGGTCTGGGGGGTGCTCGGCGAGTCGGGCCAACGTGTCGGGGTCCTGGTCGGGGTCGGGTTCGGTGCGGTAGAGTTCCACCTCGGTAACTTCGGCCCCCATCTCCTCCAGACCTTCGGGCAGGATGCGCCGGGCACCCGCAGCGCGGGGGAGCAGCAACTTCTGACCGGTGAGTTTGCCTTGCTCGGCGAACTCCCGCAGCACGGCCTCGGCGACGAACTCGCTGGGGTAGAGGTCCACGCTGAGGTGGTAGCGCTCGATGGCCCGGGCCGTGGGGATGCCGATGGCCGCGAGGCGCACTCCTGCCAGCACCCGCACATCTTCCCGCCGACGAAGCAGTTCGTCGAAGAAGCGTTCGACGGCACGGGCGCTGGTGAAGAGAATCCAGTTGAACTCTTCCGCGCGGCCGATGGCGTCCAGGACCGGCTTCATATCTTCGGGCGGAACCAGACGGACGGACGGCACCGCCAGCACCTCAGCCCCCAACCGGCGCAGCGGCTCTGACAGTTCGTCGGCTACGTCCCGCGGACGGGTGACAACGATGCGCCGACCGAAGAGGGGTCGCGTTTCAAACCACACCAGGTGCTCACGCAGGGCCGCCACCGCACCCACCACCAGCACAGCCGGCGCCGTGATGCACGTTTCCTCAGCAGCCTGAGCGATGTCACCCAACGGCGCCGACACCGTCCGCTGGGTGGGAAGCGTCCCTGAGGCCACCACGGCCGCGGGGGTGTCGGCCGAGAGTCCGCCCGCAACAAGGGCACCGACGATCTCATCCAGTCGGCTCACGCCCATGTAGACGACGATGGTGCTGCCGGCTCGGGCCAGCGCTCCCCAGTTGACCTGGGATTCGGCCTTGGTGGGGTCTTCATGACCGGTGACGAAGACCACGCTGGAGGCGAGAGCGCGGTGGGTGACGGGGATGCCCGCGGCGGCGGGCGCCGCTACGCCGGCGGTCACACCAGGGACTACTTCAAAGGGGATACCCGCCTGCGCGAGAGCCAGCGCCTCCTCTCCACCCCGGCCGAAGACGAAGGGGTCGCCCCCTTTGAGTCGGCAGACGGTCTTTCCCGCCCGGGCGCGGTCGATGAGGAGTTGATTGATCTCCTCCTGGGTGCGGGCGGCGTGACCCGGAGACTTGCCCATGTAGATACGCTCGGCGGGCGCGGGCGCGCAGCGGAGGAGTTCGCGGGGGACGAGCCGGTCGTAGACGACCACCTGGGCACCTGAGAGCACCGAGAGCCCACGGACGGTGATGAGCCCCGGGTCCCCCGGCCCCGCCCCCACCAAATACACCTTGCCCTGCGATGTCATCCTTGCCCTTCTGGAGCAGTTGCAGGAAGCACCTGATACCACGGCCGGGCAAGACCGGCCGTGCCACACCCCTCGACAGGCTCACCACAAGCTGGGGTGCCCGTGCCACCCCCGTTCGGGAGGTCAGGCATTCTTGCCCGACCTGCGCCACTCAAGGTGTGCCGGCCACGCCAAGTATGGGTGGTGGTGCAGAGGCGAGTCAAGTGGGAAAGGGGGCCCTCAGGAGGCCGTGGCGCGGCGCTGAGAAGCCTTCGCCTTAGTCCGTCGTCGGCCCACTTTGCGCCCGGGGAAGATAATGGGCCAGATGTCGTCGATGCTCTCGGCGAACTTGAAGGTGAGTTTCCGACGGGCCTCCTCGTGCACCTCACGCAGGTCCTTTTTGTTCTCCGCGGGCAGGACGATGGTGTGAACCCCGGCCCGGTAGGCAGCCAGCACCTTTTCCTTGATGCCCCCGACGGGGAGGACTTTGCCACGCAGGGTGATCTCGCCGGTCATAGCCACCCGGGGCTCAAGGGCGTGACCGGTCAGCAGCGACATCAGCGAAGCGGCGATGGTGATGCCCGCGGAGGGACCGTCCTTGGGTGTCTGGCCGGCGGGGACGTGGATGTGGATGTCGAAGTTGTCGTAGAAGTCCGGGTCGAGACCCAGACGCTCGGCCCGGCTGCGGACGTAGGAGAGGGCAGCCTGGGCCGACTCCTTCATCACCTCACCCAGGCTGCCGGTGAGGATGAGGCCCTTCTGGCCGGCCATCCGGGTGCTCTCGATGAAGAGCACCTCACCACCGGCGGGCGTCCAGGCCAGTCCGGTGGCCACGCCCGGCTCCAGTTTCTTCTCCACCAACTCGTGACGGAAGCGGGCCGGACCCAGGAGTTCGGCCACCTCCCGCTTGCCGATGCTCCGGGCGCCGGTCTTGCCCTCGGCCACGTCCCGGGCCACCTTTCGGCAGATGCTGGCGATTTCGCGTTCCAGGTTGCGCACCCCGGCTTCGCGGGTGTAGTGGCGGATGAGTTCCCTGAGGGCGGCGACCCGGAACCGACACTGACTCCGGCGCAGGCCGTGCTCGTCGAGTTGCTTGGGCACTAAGAAGGTGCGGGCGATGTGGAGCTTTTCCTCGTCGGTGTAGCCGGGGAGCCTCAGCACCTCCATCCGGTCCAGCAGCGCCGGGGGGATGGTGTCCAGCACGTTGGCCGTGGTAATGAACATCACCTGGGAGAGGTCGAAGGGTATTTCCAGGTAATGGTCACTGAAGGTGCTGTTCTGCTCCGGGTCGAGCACCTCCAGGAGCGCCGCCGCCGGGTCGCCCTGAAACCCCAGGCCCAGTTTGTCCACCTCGTCGAGCATGAAGACGGGGTTCCGGCTGGTGGCGGTGCGTATTGACTGAATGATCCGGCCGGGCAGCGCGCCCACGTAGGTGCGGCGGTGGCCACGGATCTCGGCCTCGTCCCGCACCCCACCCAGGGAGATGCGGATGAACCGTCGGCCGAGGGCCCGGGCGATGGAGCGCCCCAGGGAGGTCTTGCCCACTCCCGGCGGCCCGACGAAGCAGAGGATGGGTCCCTTCATGTCCTGTTTCAGTCGGCGGACGGCCAGGTATTCGAGGATGCGCTGCTTGGGGTCGTCCAGGTCGTAGTGGTCTTCGTCCAGGACCCGGTGGGCCTCGCGGACGTCCAGTCTGTCTTCGGTAACCACGTTCCAGGGAAGACTGATGAGCCAGTCGAGGTAGGTTCGGCTGACGGTGTACTCACTGGCCGAGGGGTGCATTTTCTCCAGTCGGTCGAGTTCTTTGAGGGCGACCTCGTGGGCCGGCTCCGGGAGGTGGGCCTCATCGATGCGCTGGCGGAGTTCGAGGACTTCGACGGTGCGGTCGTCGGCCTCGCCCAACTCCTTCCTGATGGCGTCGAGTTGCCGGCGCAGGAAGAACTCGCGCTGCTGGGCGCTTAGTTCGGACTGCACCTGGGACTCGATCTTGCTGCCCAACTCCAGGTAGCGGAGTTCGCGGTTAAGGGTGGCGGCCAGGAGTTTCAGTCGCTGGTCCAGGTCGGTGGTCTCCAGCACCTCCTGACGCTCGGCCACGGGGATGTTGAGGTGGATGCTGATGAGGTCGGCCAGGCGTCCCGGCTCTTCGGTGTCGGAGACTATGGCCCGTAGTTCCTCGGGCATCTCGGGCATGTGCTCGGCGATCTGCTCGAAGGTGGCGAGGATGCTGCGCACCAGGACGGTGATCTCTTCGCCGGCGGCTTCGGCCTCCGGCAGCACCTCGACCTCGGTCACCATATAGGGGCGAACCTGGGTGAAATGATTCAGTTTCACCCGGGCCAGCCCCTGGCAGATGATGCGGGTGGAGCCGTCGGGGAACTTGAGCATCTTCAAGATGATGCTGGCGGTGCCCACGCCGTAGATGTCGGTGGGGGTGGGCTCTTCGACGCGCCGGTCCTTCTGAGAGACGATGACCAGGAGTTTGTCCTTGACGATGGAGTCGTCCACCAACTTGATCGAACTGGGCCTGAGCACCTTCAGCGGGGCCACCATGTGGGGGAAGACCACGGTGCTGGGCAGTGGAAGCACCGGCAGCACACTGGGAAGTTCGAAGCCACCGGCTTCCTGCATCTTTTCCTCAGCCGACATCGTCTCTCCTCGAAGTCCCGGAAATCCTCGCCCCGGTCCTACTCCCGGCCGACCCGCCTGCCCACGGGCGCCCAGCCGCTACCGCCGCCGCCTCCCAGCCGCCACCTCCGAGCCGACCGCCGAGGTCCCTTGCCTCCGTCCGCTCACGGGGGTCTCAAACCACGACGATCACGGAACCACCACCCCGGCGACGTCGGCGCTTGGCGATACGGACGATGAGAAAGCCGTCGTTGTAGGTGGCCTCGATGCTGTCAATATCTACGGCTTGGCGAATGGCGATGCTGCGCTCGAAGACGCCGTACTCCACCTCCATCTGATTGACGGCCACCTTCTTGCCGGCGAAGCGCTCTTTCCGACGACCCCGAATCTGCAGGCACTCCTCTTCGAAGGTAACCTTCAGGTCGTCCTTGCTCACCCCGGCCACTTCCATCTTCACCACCACTTCGCCGGCCGTCTCGAAGACGTCTGTGGGCGGACGCCAGGCCGCCCGTGGGGTCTGGCGCATCGACCCGGTGGAGCGGAAAAAGTCGCGGAAGAGGGCGTCCAACTCCCCGTCGACGCCAGCCAGGTGTTCGGCGTCAGTCTCCAGGGGTCCGTCGACCAACACTTCACCCGCCCCGCTTCCCGGGTGGCGCCCCTGCGCCTCGTTTCCCCCGGCGCCGGGTGACTTCGGCTGAGACGCCTGCTCGGCGCTCGCTGCTCCGTACTGGGTGTCCGCCATCCCGCCGTCTCCCTCACAGGCTCAGTACACGTCACCCGCCGGCCGGTGGGCCAAAGCCAACGACCCCAGGAGCGGACCTCGAGGCGGCCCGCCCTGCGGCGGTGACGCCAGCCTCAGAATACCCCTTCCTTGGTGACCGCATCCCTGGGCAGAGCGATGGCCACGGCTTCGGCCCGCGCCTCCATCCGCGACATGTTGAAAATGAACTTGTCTTTCTGCAGGCGGTCGTAGACCTTGCAGTCGTAGACCACCAGCGGCCCTGCCCCGGACTTGAGGATGGGCTCGCCTTCGGCTGGCGGATCCACGAATCCGTCGATCTTGAAGGTATCCCCATAGAGCACCACCGCCAACCGACCCTTACTGTCCTGCCCCGACCCAACCTCTGACTCAACCACCGCTCTTCTCCTTTCCCACGCCACGTGTCAGGCCCACTGCCGAGCCGCCTGCCGGCGGGTGCGCTGCCCTCAGTCGCTCGCCCGCTCTCCGGTCCGAACCTCGTCCGCGGCGAACTCCTCCAACAGCGACCGCTCTCGCTCCGTCAGCCGACGAGGCACGCGCACGTGCACCCGCACGTACTGGTCGCCCCGGCCACCATCGGCGCCGACCACACCCTGACCCCGCAGCCGAAGCAGCGATTCAGGCTGGGTGCCAGCCGGCACCCGCAGGTTCACCGATCCCTCCACCGTAGGCACCTCCAGCGAGGTCCCCAGGGCCGCCTGTATTATATCTATAGTGACATCGGTGTAAATGTCCAGACCTTTACGGCGGAACTTCTCGTGGGGCCTCAAGTGCACCCGTACGTAGAGGTCACCGGAGGGGCCACCCGCGGGCCCGGGCTCCCCCTGACCGGCCAGCCTCAGACGGGCGCCCTGGGAGACCCCTTTGGGAATGGTCACCTCCAGGGTGCGTTCCCTGGAGACCCGCCCGCGCCCGAGGCAGCTCCGACAGGGCTGGCTGATCATCCGTCCCCGACCCAGGCACCGAGGGCACGGTCGCGACATGCCGAAACTGCCCTGAAAGTCCTCGACAATGCCCCGTCCGCCACACTGCGGACAGGTCTCCGCTGCGGTCCCCGGCTGAGCCCCGCTACCCCGGCAACTTGTGCAGGACTCCTCGCGGGGCACCCGGACCGAGACCTTGCCGCCGAAGACACTCGTCTCAAACGGTATCTCCACTTCGACGGTGAGGTCCTCACCCCGGCGCGGTCGGCCCGCGGTGGTCCCCGGCCCCCCGGCGCCGAAGAATCGGCGGAAGATGTCACCGATGCCCCCCAGGTCATTGAAGGTTACCCGACCTCCGCCGAAGAGGTCACCTAAGTCTTCGACGCGGAACCCACCGCCCGGGCCGGCGCCGGTGAAGATGCCCTGTCGGCGGAACCGACGCAGTTGGTCGTAGCGGGAGCGCTTCTTTGGGTCGCTCAGGGTTTCGTAGGCCTGGTTGATCTGCTTGAAGGTAGTCTCCGCGGACTTGTCGTTGGGGTTGCGGTCGGGGTGGTACTTCTTGGCCAGGCGGAAGTAGGCGCGTTTGATCTCCTCCGGGGTAGCGGTTTCGGCGACTCCCAACACCTGGTAGTAATCTACCTCGGCCACCCACAGGCCTCCAGAACCGGTGCGCCCTTCGGTCGACTATTCTATCGGCTGGCAGCGGCCTGTCAAGGCCACCCAGCGCCCGCCGGCGCCACCGTCTCTGGGCCGGTGAACTCGTTGCCCTCTGTGGCGGGAAGCGATATACTCGGTACAGGAGTAACCTGGCACTCGGAGTTGAGGATGTCGGCGCGCAAGCGGAGCACTCACAGCCCCCGGATCGTCAATCGCCGGGCCCGTCACGACTTCCACATCCTGGAGACGGTGGAGGTCGGGCTGGCCCTGCGGGGGTGCGAGGTGAAGAGCCTGCGCCAGGGCCAGGCCAGCCTGGCCGGGAGTTTTGCCCGCATCGACGACGGGGAGGTCTTTCTGTACGGGATGTACATCGCCCCGTACCAGGAGGGCTCCTACAACAATCCCCCGCCGCGGCGACCGCGCAAACTCCTCCTTCACCGCCGACAGATCGACCAGCTCACCACCAAGGTCTCAGGCACCGGCTGCACGCTGGTCCCGCTCCGCCTCTACTTCAAGCGGGGTCTCGCCAAGGTGGAACTGGCCCTGGCCCGAGGCAAGCGCCAGTACGACAAGCGGGAAGCCATCAAGAAGCGCGAGGCCGACCGAGAGATCCGGCGCGCCACCAAACGCAAAGCGACCGAGCGGACCTGATGCTCCTCGGCCGCTGGCGGAAACCGCACGACGGAGGTGCCCTTCCTTGGTCATCAAATGCTATCATCGAAAGGGGTGGCAGCACTTCCGGGGCCAGGACCGGGAGACCTGGACCGCGGTATGGCGTGGAGTGGACATCGCCCAGGCGGTCCGGGGCGCCGACCGCGACCGCCTGGCTCCTCTGTTTCGTCGCTACTTCCCCCGGCCCCCTCAGCGCATTCTGGAGGGGGGCTGTGGGACCGGTAAGTACGTCATCGCCTATCGTCGCTTGGGCTACGACATGATCGGCGTCGATTTTTCCTCCGAAACAGTCGCCCGCATCAAGGCCTTCGACCCCGCTCTGCCGGTGGCATGCGCGGACGTATGCTCGCTGCCCTTTGAGGACGGCTTCTTCCACTGCTACTACTCAGGCGGCGTGCTGGAGCATTTCGAGGAGGGTCCTGAGCGGTTGCTGCGGGAAGCCCACCGGGTGCTTGCCCCAGGCGGGCTGCTCCTTGCCACGGTGCCCTATGTCAACGTGCTGCGTCGCCTGGGCTTCGTACGGGCCCCCGCCGCTCTGCGCGCCCCCGCCGCTCTGCGGGCTCCCGCCCTCTGGTATGCGCACCGGGGAGAGTGCCTGGTCGAACCACCTCCCGAGGGGTACAACTTCGCCGAATACCTGTTCGGGCTCTCGGAGCTCCGCCAGCACCTTCGGGCGAGCGCCTTCCGCATCGAGAAGGTACACTATTGCGATCTTTTGCACGGGGAGGTGGGACTCGCACTTCACCGGCTGTGGCTCAGGTTGAGGTCTTCGCTGGCATCTTCCGGCGATGGAGAAGGAGGAACCGAAGGCCCGAGTCAGCGTGCGGATGACAACCTTGTTTCAGGCTGGAAACGCCTGATTCGCCAAGTCTTTGTGAGCGAAGCGCCAGAACAGCCGTTACTTAGCGATGCCGTAAGGATTCTGGGGCGACTGGCCGGGCATATGGTCGCGGTGGCCGCCCGGGCACTCTGACGGGCAGGACCCGGCGCCTCACAGTCGTGGCCCTCGGTGAGGCCGGGACGAGATGATGTTTGTCAACTACGACACCATTGCGCGGGACTACGCCGAGAGCAGGCAGATGCTGCCGGAGACCCTGGCGCAGTGGCTGGCGCTCATCGTTCGGGAGGGATGTGTGCGGACGGCCTCTCTTGTCCTGGATGTGGGGTGTGGGGTCGCGCGCTTCACCGCGCCACTGGCCGAGGCAACAGGAGCGATGGTAGTGGGCGTGGACATTTCCCTTGAGATGCTGAAGCAGGCCCCGTCGCAGAGGCGTGGGGTTCGCGCCCCCTTGCTTCAGGCCGATGCCTGTGCGCTCCCCTTTGCTGAGGCGAGTTTCGACTGCGTCTTCATGTCGCACCTGCTTCATCACGTCGCTGACCGACGTCGGTGTATCGCGGAAGCGGCCCGCTGCCTGAAACCGGGCGGCCGGTTCCTCAACCGGACGGGTCGCACCAGCCTGGAACACCCTTGCCTCGAGTACCGCTTTTTCCCCGAGGCCCGGGAGGTAGACGCCCAGCGGATGCCGACCGATGCCGAACTCGACGCGCTGCTCCGCTCCGTCGGGCTTTCCCCCCTCCACTGGATCGACGTCCGTCAGAAGTGGGTGAACTCAGCGGAGACCCGTCTTGCGCAGATTCGGCAACGATACATTTCTTCCTTGCACCTGATTGCGGAGGAGCACTTCCGGGCCGGTCTCAAGCGCGCTGAGCGGCATGCGCTGGAGCATCCCGACGACCCGGCCTGGCAGTACGAGACCGTGAGCATGCTGGTGGCTGAGAAGCCCGCTCAAGGGCAACGTGATGACTGAACAGAGGGCGAAGTACGTCTACGGGCCGGTGCCGTCCCGTCGGCTGGGGTTGTCGCTGGGTGTGGACATCGTCCCCTTCAAGAACTGCACGCTCGACTGCGTCTACTGCCAACTGGGCCGCACCACCACGCTGACGGTGGAGCGCCAGGTTTTCGTACCCATCGAGCCCGTCGTCGCTGACGTGGCTGCTGCGCTTCGGGACCGCCCCACGCCCGACTTCATCACCATCTCCGGCTCGGGCGAGCCGACGCTGCACAGCCAGTTAGGCGAACTCATCGACGGGCTTCGCTCGGTCACCCATCTCCCCATCGCCATTGTCACCAACGGGACGCTCCTCTGGATGCCCGGGGTGCGCTCCGACTGCGCCAAAGCCGACGTGGTGCTGCCCTCACTCGATGCCGGCGACGCTGAAACCTTTCGCCGGGTCAACCGCCCACATCCCGACATCACCTTCGAGAAACTCGTGTCGGGCCTCAGGGAGTTCCGGGAGGAGTACGAGGGACAGATGTGGCTGGAGGTCTTCATCGTCAAGGGCGTCACCGACAGCAGGGAGGCCGCGCAGGCCGTTGCCAGCGTCGTTGCGGAAGTCAAACCCAACCGCGTGCAACTGAACACCGCCGTCCGCCCCACCGCCGAAGCCGCCCTCGAGCCTGTAAGCGCCGAACGGATGGCGGAGTTGGCCGCGCTCTTCCACCCACTGGCCGAGGTGGTGGCCCCCTTCCGCCGACCGCAAGCGGAGGTGCGTGAGTCGGCGAGCGCTGAGGTAATCCTGGAGATGCTGAGTCGGCGACCGGCGACGGTGGAGGACCTGGCGGCCGGGCTGGGTCTCCACCCGAATGAGGTGGTGAAACTGGTTGACGAACTCAAGCAGGCCGGTGCCGTTACTGAGGAAGTCCGTTCGGGCCGTCGATACTTCCGCCCGGCCCGGAAGGGCCGGTGACCAGGCAGATTCTGCTCCTCGTGCCCCCAGGGAGTACGGGCTGCCGGCCCACAACCCCGTCGGCGCCCTCTACTGCCGATACGTCCGTGCCAAGATCACCTGACAAGAACGGCTGGGGTGGCACCCGCCACTGGCGCTTTCCGACCGTTGGGGGGGTGGTATCGGAAGACCGGGCTGCTCGGGGAGTGGGGGGGCGAATTTTGACTCATCCCCAGTTTTGATAACTCATTTAGCAGCAAAGAGTACAGTTGTCAGGGGTGGCCCCCCCGCCGGTGGGCGGGTGGGCGCGGAGCGTGGGAAACATTGTTTGAGTTTCCCACCAACGATACCGTAAGCTTTGCCTACTAAACAACTTGCGATTTCCGGGGCTTCGCCCACACCTTGAGCAAGCTCAAGGTGTGCCACCCAAGGAGCCGCGAAACCGGGGATGGATCAAGGGCGAATTGCCTTGACAACGGGGGCTTTTGGGGGTATGGTACTGGGTGAACTGGATCGGCATTGTGCGTTGTTCGTACGCCTACCACTGTGGGGGCGAACGGAATCGACCGGGCGACTGGAGGTGGATGCTGCGTGCCGAGGTTGCGAGGAGGCCTCGTTAAACACCTCGCAAAAAACAACTGCTAACACACAGTTAGCTCTGGCTGCATAAGCAGTCACGCTCCGCGATTCCCGCCTGCGGGGGTCGTAGTGGGCGAACAGCAGCAGGCTGGCAGCCGACTTTGTCCCGACGGGGAGGCTGTGAGATTATGAGTTCGGGATAGCGGAGGTGGGATCCTGTCCGCTGGAGCCTACCTCAGCGAACTCAAAAAACGGACCACGCACGTAGATGCATCCACTGACACGCCGCGGGACGGGGGTTCGATTCCCCCCGCCTCCACCATTTACTTACATTGTCATGCTGTGACATTGGGTGCCATATCTTGCCTTAATCCGTGTTCCACCAAGACCTTAGGTTAGGCTCCCATATGGCCTTTGGCTGACACACATTGTCACGAAATGGCACCAGAAGTCTGTAGTTTTTGTCCATATTCTGTCCATAACGGCATTGACCGTCCATCAAATCTGCAGAGGCTGCAGGCTCTGGCTGCGCCCAGAGCTGTCGCTGGTGTGTACCTTGCCCTGCAGTGGGCGACAAAGGACCTTCTGGAGCTGTGGCACGTGACTGTGCGGCACGGGCGGCAATGTATCAGCTGCAGTGGTGAAGCCGCAGTAGATGGTCAGGACGCTGGCTCCATGCTGAGGACAACAGCCAGCGGTCGACTCAAGGTGCACTCATCAGCGCTTTGCTGTTGCCCGCGTGGCCCCTGTGGAAATGCCTCCATCGACCAGGAGGGTCTGACCGGTGATGTATTCGCTCGCATCCGACGCCAGGAACACGATGGCTCCATCCAGGTCGTTGGGCTTGCCCGGACGTTTGAGCGGGATCCGGTCACACAGGTATTCGACCCACTCCTTGTCCTCGAACATGACTGCGTTCTGAGCGGTCTTGAACCATCCGGGAGCCAGGCAGTTGACGGTGATCCCGTATGGCCCCCAGTCGTCGGCCAGGCTCATGGTGAGTTGTCTGACCCCGCCACGGCTAGCGCAGTAGGGCGCGAGGCCCGCGTAGCCGAACACGCACGTGACCGAGCCGATATTGATGATCCGCCCGTAGCGTCTCGGCATCATGGTCCGGGCGACCGCCTGGGCCACGAAGAAAGTCCCCCGCAGGTTCGTATCGAGCACCAGGTTCCAGTCCTCCCAGCTGACCTCCACGGCCGGTTTGCGGACATTGCACCCGGCGTTGTTGACCAGAATGTCGATCTGGCCGTAATGGTCGTGAGCGGCCTCGACCATCGCCTGGATGCTGCCGTGCTCTGTGACGTCAAGCTCGAGGGGTAGTGCCTGCCGACCCAGCGACTCGATCTCGGCCCTGAACGGTTCCAGAGACTCGACTCGCCTACTGGTGATGACGAGATCGGCCCCGGCTCGGACCAGCGCCGTGGCGAAGTATTGACCCAGTCCTCGGCTGGCCCCGGTGACAATGGCCACTTTCCCGGTGAGGTCGCAGAAGTTCTTGCTCATCATGTCTCCGCTTTCTGATGCATGCTCAGGGCACGAGAATCACTTTCATCAGCCCTGAATCGGGCTTTCGCAAACGCTCAAACCACGAGGCCCCCTCGGCAAGCGGGACCACAGCGCTGATGAGTTCATCCACGCGAACCTTCCCCCGCGCCAGCAGGTCCAGACAGGTCGGGTACTCGCCCGCGGAGGCGCAGGAGCCGTGGAGCGACAGCTCCTTCGTGACCACCTCCTGCAGCGGCAGCGCAACGGAACGGGACAGGTTCCCGATAAGGGTCAGGGAGCCGCCCTTCCTCAGTCCACCCAGCGCCATCTGAAACGTTTCCTGGAGGCCGACCACTTCGAAGGCAACGTCGGCGCCCGAACTTCGGCACAGGCGGAGGACCTCCTTCGGCACGTCGGCGTCATCGGCTCTCAACCCGCAGTCGGCGCCCAACTCGCACGCTAAGTCCAGTCTCTCCTGTCTGAGGTCGACGGCGACTATGCGGCCGCAACCGGCCGCCCGCAGCGCTTGGACTACGAGCAGCCCGATGGTGCCTGCACCGACGACCAGGGCACAGTCGTCGAGGGAAATCTTGGTGCGTCCGACTGCATGAACCGCGATGGACACGGCCTCCACCATGGCCGCCCTTTCGAAGGACAGGTCTTCAGGCAGGCGGCAGACGATGTGCCCAGGGACGGCCACGTACTCAGCGAACGCCCCGTTCTGACGGTACTCGTCGCACGAGACGCCGAGCACCCTGCGATTGTCGCAGAGGTTGATCTGCCCACGTCGGCAGAACGGGCATCTGCCGCAGTAGATGGTCGAGTCGAAGGTGACGCGGTCGCCCGTCTTCCATGCTGTGACGTTAGTCCCGGTCTCCGCGATGACTCCCGAACCCTCATGTCCCATAACGATTGGGGGGATCCGTCGGCCCGTGCTGCCATCCATGCCGTGGACGTCGGAGCCGCAAATGCCGCAGGCCTTGACTTGGATGAGGACGTCATCACGCCCCACCACAGGATCCGGGACGTCTTCGTACTCGAAGTGGTCGTATTCCTTGAGCACCAGGGCTTTCATAAGCCTGTTTCCCTCCAGCACGCCGCGGCTTCAGCGACGTATGCTACGCCTGCCACGCAGTTGGCCGCAAGGGTCCGCCTGAAACGAAAGTGGCCCCGGGGGAGTACGGGCCGGTATAGTTGAGTCCATTCGGAACGCCGAAGCGGCGTTCTGCCGGAGGCTGATCCACGGTCGACGGCATGGAGGACAGTAGCTAACGATGGGTGCAATTCTGAAGGAGAAGGTCGCCATCGTCACCGGTTCTTCCTCGGGCATCGGCAAAG
>CBDVDV010000074.1:0-15861 GCA_965372835.1 uncultured bacterium
CCCGTGAGCTTGTCAAAAGCCAAAGAATAAAGTGTACAAGAAAATGCCCCCAAATCCTACCCGCCATCACCCGGAAGTGCCAGCGAACGTTGCCTCCAGCCTGTAGAGGGAGATGAGGGTGCGCGCTTGAGCCGTAGGGGGGACAACCCGCCCTTCGACTACGCTCAGGTCCAACGGATCCGCAGGAGTGGTGAGCCTGTCCTTCGACGTTGCTCAGGACGGTGAGGCCGACTTCGCCATAGTAGCCTCGGCTACCACGGCTGAACCTGTCGAACCGTCGAACCACACCCTCAGCCCCATGCCGGGGGATTAGCGCAGGAAGGCGTCGGGTTTCGGGGTGGTTCAGGAAGAGAGCCAAAGAGGCGACGGCCGGCGGGTGGCACGGACTCGCCCAAGGCGTGTCCGTGAGACAGCACTCCAGAGGCCGCACGGACAGTCCCTGGGGGATCAGTCCGTGCCACCGTCAGCCATCACCCGTCGGCGCTCACAGAGCGGCTAGCAGATCCTCCTTCGGAAGCCCGCTAAGGTGCCTCGACCCTCGGGAAGTACAGCCACACATGCCCCAGGTCGTCATCTTCACCGAAGACGATCTCGCCGTCTCGGCCCATGACGGCGTCGGCGAACATGTACCCGTACCGTCGGCGTTCGATCACGGACACAGCGACGCCCAAGTCGCGCACTTCTTGCCGCCCGGGATGATAGGAGAAGAGCCGAGAGACCCCTTCACCGCAGGTGCCGAACACTCGCCCGTCCAACGTCACCACCATGGGCCCGGCCGGTGCAAGGGGGGTCTTGCCCAGCGGCCCGCGGAAACCGTCCTCCTCCGCAAACGCGAACAGGTGCCCCGCATCGTCGGCCACATAGAGCACGCCGCTACGACTATCACGTGCCCACCGGATCGCCGCCTCGTCCCATGAGGTCCCCTGCGGGAGCGGCACAACGTTCCGCTCGAGCACGCCGGCGCTGACATGGTAGTGCCAGAGCGCAGAGCCATCATCGAGTCCAAAGATCCCTCCTTTGGAGCCGACGGCGAGGCGTCCTCTGCCGGGGACTTCGGCCACGACGTTCAGCTCTCCGGCTTCGATATCCACAACGAACAAGTGGCTGTCGGTGACGCCGGTGACCACTGCACGGGTCAGGTCCACGACTGCGTGCAGAATGCGTTCTCCGGGGACTGGCGACCCCAGGTCCGCAAATGGAGTGCGAGAGAAACCCCACTCCTGAATCAGGTCGAAGGGAAGCGGCTCAAGTGCCCTGGTGACCACGCGTCCGCCGGCTGGGCCGTTGACGCAGGCCACGAACTTCTCCCGCCCGCAGCATATGGCTGCGCAGTGGTTTGCGCCTTGCACGGTTCCCATGTCGAGGACCATCCCCGCTACCCCGTGAAACATGGCGACGAAGAGGTGAGTCGCCCGGCCGCTGGTCCCTCCGTAGACGATGCCGGAGGAGGTCACGTCGAGCGCGGTGATGTGGCTTTCGTCGGCCGTGATGGGCACGCTGGCTCCGGGGAAGCACATGGGGAAGGCCACCATAGTGCCTTCCTTCACGAAGGTGCCGTGGACGATCTCATCGCGCAGCGCCTTCGCTTCCGGCGTGCTCTTGTCATAGCGCTTCTTCGCGGGCTTCATGCCATCCTCTCAGCCCCACATGCGAATAGGGAGATGTGCGTTCTCCTTCTTGCGGTCCTCGGGCACTGTGACCTTGAACAAACCCACGGGGCTTCGGCCGACGTGGCCGAAGAAAAGGTCACCATTGTGGTCTACCGCTCCTCGTGACACATACTGTGCGAAGTGGCCGGGACGCTCCAGCACCGCCACCTCTTCGCGCACCAGGGTGTCAGGGTTCATGCGGTAGACGACACCCTCCTGTTCCTCATGCTCCTCGGACAGGGGATTGTAGACCGGATCGCGCCACCGGGAAGCCACATAGTACAACTGTCCGTCGGCGGCGAAGACTAAGCCCCCGCAGTGGTCTTTGAACGTGTTAATGGGGACGGTCAGGTCTCGTCCCTGTGTGACAGGTCCCAGGTCCTCCACCCGGCCCCAGGGACCATCATCAGGCCAGATGCGCATGAGCCGCGGCGCTGCAACCCATGTCACTGCGTAGATGCAGTCGCCGTCCGGGGAGGCCACCGCATCGTAGAACACACTGTGCCAGCCGGTCTGGAATGCCCGGTCATGCGGCAACACGGAAGGAGAAGTTTCCAGCCGGTCCAGTTCCGGGTCGTAGCGTACCAGGTGTCCGTAGTCGTTCGTCGTCCACACCCGGTGCTTCTTGTCCATGAAGAGCGCCTGGGCGTTGATCGAGCCAAGCCGGCCCAGGTCCCGGCGAGTGCGTGTCCTCAGATCGTAGACGTAGAAGTGATCGCGCGGATACCCCAAAGCGTAAAGCAGGCGGCGGTCCTCATCGTGCAACAGGCAGCGACACCCCTCCTTGGGGATGAGGGTGTCCCACCACAGGAGGGCGCCTGCCTTCGTGTCCCAGGCCAGCAGCGCGCTGCCACGGAAGCAGCGCTCGGGGTCATGCCAAGACCGCCACGGCGAATAGGCGGGCTGGTCGACCGGCGGACCGGACAGATGAGTGGCCATGTATAACACCCCATCCGACATGGAGGGGGCGAAACTGTAGTGGATCTTGCACTGCGTGGCCCGGCCGGAGTCCTTCGGATCATCCACCATCTCGTCCACGGCGAAAAGGTAGTCCAGCGAGTCCGTCTCTTCATTGTACCGTACCACCTTCACCGTGTCCCCAGGCACCGATTCCGCGCACGCTGCGGCATAGATACGACCGTCCGGGCCGACGGACAGGGACCAGCACGAGTCCGAGGTCGGGTGCTCCGTGAACTCGTACCAGGTCACGTGGTATCCGCTAATGGTCTCCCTCCTTAGCGCATGCGGGCAGGTCGTCCATTGCTTGCCGGCGACACCGGCGTCACCTCCAACACTGCGCTTTCCTTCGGCCCCAGAGCCACCGCTACGTGGAGCGTGCCTTCATCGAGAGACACCGGCAACTCCCGCTCGGAAAGGAGTTCCTTTACGCTGGCTGAACCCGTCCACTGGTCTACACGCCTGGCCAGTTCCTGCGGGAGCAGGTCCAGACGACCCTCGACGGCCTCGTCGCTGCGGTTGTGGACGACCAGGAGGAAGGTACCTGACTCCTCGGGGCCGAAGCGCTCGACGAAGAGGGCCTCGGGCTGGACTTGAGCGCAGGGCACGGGCTGCCAACCCGCGCGGTCCAGCCGATTCAGGAGTGGGATGAACCTGCGATACAGGGGCCGTAGCCGTTCCCAGTCCCCAGGCTTCGTCGGGCCGCCCGGATAGACGGCAAAGGGCAGGCACTCGTGGAAATCTCGGTCGCTGATGTCCGGGTTCTTCAGGTAACTGAGGGGTTTAGTACCCGCCACCGAGCGCTGTAGCCAGCGGCCGGCGTAGTCGCCCCGGACGAAGGCTTCCCCCGCTCCCATCATGTCCAGGTACGGGGCGCAGAAGTTGATGAAGAGCCCCGGGCCCGAGTTGCCCATGGTTACCCAGCCCTCCCCGCGCATCTTCTCGGTGAGGTAGCGCAGAAACTCGAGGCAGGACAGCCCGTGAAGCAAAGCCACTTGACCCGTCTTGGGGTCGAAGATGAGGGGGAAGTCGGCGTAGGGGAAGTGCTCGCGGTTGAAGTTGTTGAGGTGCCAGCCCGTCCACCAGCCCGAGGTCGAGTCGTAATAGATGCCGTCGTAGACATCCGTCTCCGAGGCAGGCTTTCGCCCCCACTGGTTGTAGACCTCGTACTGCAGCACGCTTTTCCCCCGGCACATCCCCGGGAGTTCGATGTCCGGGTTGGTGGGGTAGCGGCAGCCGTACCCCTCGTCCGTGTCCGTCCCCAGCACCTGCTTCACCTGGGGCCAGTGCTTCCCGAACACCTTCGCCAGGTTCGACGGATTACGGTTGCGGAACTCGGCGTGATTCGGCCCCCAGAGCGACCCGTCCGGGAGCCTGACCCCGGAAATGAGCAGTGCCTGCGCCTGCACCCGAATGGGCTGGCTTTTGCCGCTCGGCGCCCACAGGTTGTTGGCCGGGAGGTCCTGGGCCTGCTTACGCATCCACTCCTCCGTACCCCAGTAGTGGTCGCACCAGGGCTCCATGTACTTCATCGTCAGTATGCCATGAGCGCGGGTGTGGGCGTCAGACCAGTTGTAGGTCTCCTTGAACCTGAGCGCGAAATCCTCCGGCTCCTTCAGGACCCTTTCGAGGGGCTCTTCCGGGTGGTCGAAGTACCAGGTCCCGCCCTTCTCGATGCGACGAACGAAGTAGTCCGGGAAGAACTGATAATAGCGTTCGACCGTCGACCGCAGGCCCCAGCGCGGGTCCACCCGGTAGAGGAGCGCCGAGAAACTGGCACGGTTGGGAAACTTCCGCGTCAGCGGACTGAGCCCCAACTCCACTTCCACCTGGTAACCAAACGGCTTCTCGTAGGTGGTCCGGAACCACCTGGGTGCCTCCATGGGGACCACCAGCGAGAGCCCTCCCCTGCCCTCGCCGACCGGAAAGCCCGTCACAGCCGTAAACATGCTGCTGGAGGCCCAGGGCCGGTAGGCCTGGTGGGTCATGTAGGGGTTGAGATAGCGCTTGGCGGCGTCGATGGGCTCCCACTCCTGGAGGTTCCGCCACCAGCGGGCGCCGACAAGATCGAGGGGCAGTCTGAAGTAAGCGATGAGGGCCCGCTCCCGTGCAGAGACGTTCTCGATCTGGCAGTCCAGCCGGATGTAGTGCGGGAAGGCGCGGTACCGGGCCTCCACCGTCAAGCCTTCCTCCGGCAAAGATGCAGTCAGACGGAGCCCGCCGTCGGTCGTGCGCGCCAGGACTCCCCGGGCCGGAGCCCCCGGGTAGGCCCGGCTGCGATAGTTCATGCGAGCCGGCTCCGCCTCCGGGGCTACGTCCTTGATGTAGAGACCACCTCCCTCGCCCCCAAGTCTGGTCCCGTCCAGCACCACGGCCTTCATCATCCCGTCAGGGGCGAACTCCAGCAGGAGGCCGTCGGCGGTTCTTAGGGTGAGATCCTCCGCCCAAAGACCTTGGACGCAACACAGAAGCAGCCAGAAGGCCCAGTGCCCGCGGTGCCGGCGCATGCTTCCCCCTCCCCGTGCCGTTCTGGCACGATGGATATCCCGAGATGTCCCAGACGGACGTCGCTACGTACTCTCCCCGGCCGTCCGTTTGCAGTTTGACCTCGGTGGCCTGCCATTGTCAAGGTCGGATCTGCTTCCCCGGGAGCACGGCTGCCTGATGGCCGATGGCAGGCAAATGAGAGTTGAAGGACCGCATGGTCGGGATAGAATCATCTGGGGAGGGGCACTGATGATTCGTGACGACGCCGACCTGGGAAACCCGGGGGGGGAAGCACTGATGACTGAGCCCGCGCTGGTCGTGGTCCTCTGTGGGGTTGTTGTCCTCGCCTGTGCGGCAGGGGCGCCTGCGGCCGAGGAACTCCGCGGCGTCTACATGGAACTCCACTCCAACCAGAGATTCGGCACGCTCCCTCTTGTGCCTGAGAAGGACTGGCGGCGGCTCTTTCGCGAACTCAAGGGCTTGGGGGTGAACGCCGCCTTCCCCCAAGTGGTCAGCCCTTCAGGCGCCGTTTACCCGAGTCGGGTGGTTGCCACCAGGTCGGAGGGGTATCGCCAGGGGTTCCCCGACCTCCTCCAGGTCATCCTCGAGGCCGCGCATGCTGAGGGGCTTGAGGTGCATCCCTGGACCATCGAGTGGTACCAGGCTCCCAAAGGCACCAGCGCCGACCGCCTGGTCCGGGACGTGGAAGGCAAGACGGCCAATACCCTCTGCCCCTCCGTGGCAGCCAACCGCGAACTGATGCGTGACATGATTCTGGAGTTGGTCACCCGCTACGATATCGACGGGGTCCAGTACGACTACATGCGCCTGCCCGGCGCGCAGTACTGCTATTGTGCGACCTGCAGGACCGGCTTTGAGAGGAGACTCGGTCGTCAGGTCGGCCGTTGGCCTGACGACGTTGCTAAGGACGGCGAACTGGAAGCCCCATACGTCGGTTTCCTTTGCGACACCGTCTCCAGTTTCGTCGAGGAGATGCGCCCGCTCATCAAGCAGGCCAAGCCTCGGATGGTCGTCTCCGCCGCCGTCTGGTGCAACATGGAGACGGCCCGCAACGTCGGTGTACGTCAGGACTGGGGTAAGTGGGTGGAGAACGGCTGGCTGGACTTCGTCGCCCCCATGAACTACGCCAACCAGTGGCTTCTTGATCACTTCGAAGAACTGGCCGCGGCCGAGGCCCGCAACGTCGCCGGCCGCATCCCCTTGGTCTACGGCATCGGCGCCTACCAGGACACCCCGGAAGGGCAGGTCAACTCGGTTCGGGTGGGCCGACGTCTCGGTGGCTCCGGCTTCATCATTTACACCCTGACTGAGGACACGTTCACCAGGCATCTGCCGGCGCTCAGCCGGCAGGTGTGGGCCGAACCGGCCACGGTTCCCTCTTTCGGCAGGCGCTGAACCAGACACACACCCGCGGCCGCCCGAGAACCGACTGAATCTTCCGGTCTTGGACTCACCCGACGCCCTGGGCGAGGAGATCGGGAGATTCGCTGTAGACTACGACATTCGGCGCGATCATGAGGTCCTGGGGGACGTGACGCCGGATGACGCCGGCTGAAGCGCTGGACGCTTGAGGACAGGAAGCGAAGGAATCTGAGGCGAAGAGGATGGGTCAAGGGGCTGAGGGCTTCAGCCTGACTCAAGAGCCGACGTGGGCCAAAGATGCTGAAGATAAACGCTCTGCCTTCCCCTGGAGCGCCTACCCGTGGCAGCGCGCGTCCAACCCATGGTTGAGCATCGGTTACTCCCTCACCCTTTGGCTCAGAGCGACCCGCAGGGCGAAGACCGTCGTGGCTGACCCATCCTGGGTCGGAGCTGTTGCTACCAGCAGGCACACCTTGTGCCCAGGGTCGTACTCCATGGTGTAGTTCATTCCCGAGGCGAACGGGAGGGTTGCCTCGGGAAGTTGGGTCCAGTTGTCCTCGGCAAGGTCGTAGAGCCACGTTTCCCCCTGCTTCGTTCCGGAATCGAGCGCGCGGTCGACGACGATGACCAGCCTGGCCGCGACCGGGTCGAAGCACATGGGGTTGTGCTGGTCCTTGGGGGGGCGAACACCGGGCGTCGGCATCTTCCGGTGTTCCCCCGTAGCCGGCCGGTAGACGACCACGTCGTTGCTGTTCTCGTTGGAGCCGAAAACCAGCACCGCCTTGTTGACGGAATCGTAAACTGCGTTGGTGTGCCAGCCAAAGAATCCCTTGGCGGCGACGCGCTCCCACGCCCTCGGCGCACCCTCAAGTTGGTAGATGCCATCGGGCTGGTAGCCGACGATGACCCTCCGGTCCGAATCGTACACCGCGCAGTAGGGGAAGAAGTGCACGGGCTTGCACAGGAGGGGTCGCCATTCCTCCGAAACGAGGTCAAACGTCCAGGTAGGGTGCTTCTTCACGTTGGACCACAAGTGTGAGAGGGCGTCTGTGAACCGTCCGGGGACCATGTGCTGGGGATAGTTGCACACGACCATCTCGTCGCGCTCCGAGTCGTAGACCACGGCGCCGAACGTGTGCATGGCCCAGGGATGGTCCCCCCTCTCACCGGCGACGGGAAGCCCCTCCCCGGTGACGGCGTACGTCGAGAGGTCGTCATCCGGGTAGAGCCGGCTCCAGATGCACGAAACCGGGTCGAATACGAGAGGGCTGTTGTGCCAGTCGCGTCCGTGGGTGTTGCTTCCGAACAGGATGAGGCGTCCGCGCCGGGTGTCGAAGCAGCTTCCCCCGTGCTCCTGTCGATGAAACCGGACTTCGTCGTCGGCCTGCTGCCGGTGGAGTACCACCCAGCGGTTGGGCTCCAGGTTGACCAGCACGGAGTTGGGGCGAGGAGAACTCCCCGTACCTGTCTCAGCACACAACAGTGAGCCCTCGGCCGCCAGCAGCCCGCAGAGCGCACAGCAGACGACTCCGCGAATCCACATGACCCATCTCCTCAGCAATCTTCGCTGCCAAAGGGATTCTACTCGGCGTCCCACGTCCATTCCAGTTCGCATCGAGAATGCGCGAAGTTTTACTTCCCCTTCTCTTCATTCCGCCGAGCCGACCGGCCGGTATGGGTCCACCTACGCCAAGCATGCTGCCGGTGAACATGCGGGATCAGGTCAACGGAACGAAGGATGTCGGTTCCCCAGGGGAAGGAGGCGTGCCACTTGTGCCGTGCTGGCGCGGGCCTTCACTCGCACGCGCCCTTGTCTCTGTTGACGTCCCCCTCATGCACGTGGTACGCTCCCCACGCGTCGCTGGCATCGGCCGGCGCGAGCCCTGGGAGAGTCCGAGGAGAAAGCATGGTGACCATCCGCGTCAGCGCCAACGGACGCTACTTCGTGGACGATGAGGGCAAGCCCTTCTTCTGGTTGGGGGACACCCTGTGGGAACTGTTCCGCTCCTTCTCCCTCCCCGACGCGAGGACTGTCCTCGAACGCAGGAGAAGCCAAGGGTTCACCGTGATTCAAGTGATGATCACGGGAGTGGGCGATGGCGCCAAGCCCAATGTGGCGGGAGAAACGCCTTGGGTTGGTGATGACCGGGCTTCACCGAACGAAGCCTACTTCCGCAACGTCGATTCTGTGGTCGAGGTGGCGCGTGAGTGTGGGCTGGTCCTGGTGATGGGCGTCTTCCACCAACTGCAGAGGGACCGAATCACCTGCGCGAACGCAAGGACGTACGCACGATGGGTGGCGCAGCGCTACCGCGACGAGCCCAACGTTGTCTGGACCATGTACCCCGAGGCCAAGGAGGAGTACGTGCCTGTCCTGCGCGAGTTGGCCGCTGGCCTTCAAGAAGGGGACGGTGGGACCCACATGATCACGGTTCACCCCGATCCTTCCCCAACTTCCTCGAGCTTCATCCACGACGAAGGCTGGCTGGCCTTCAACCAGATGCAGCCGTGCCATCATTACGAGCTGCTTTACAGCATGATGATCGCTGACTACATGCGTACGCCAGTCAAACCCGTCGTCATGGCAGAGGGCGGATACGAGGGCCTTCATCACGGCAAGTTGCATGAGAGTTTGCTCATGCGTAAGCAGGCCTACTGGTCCTACCTTGCCGGCGGCTGCCACAGTTACGGCCACAATGACAACTATGCCTCCCCATCGACGTGGCGGTCATGGACAGACTCACCGGGCGCGCTACACCTGGGAGTGTGCAGGAAGATACTCACGGCCTTGCCTGATTGGTGGAACATGGTTCCCGACCAGTCGGTCTTTGCGTCGGGAGAGGGCAGCGGCCTGACGCTCAACGTGGCCGCCCGCTCGTCTACGGGCGACTGGGTCTTGGCCTACCTGAGCAGCAACACACCTGTCACCATCAGAATGGATGGGATCGTCAGCGGCAGTGCGACCGAAGCGTCTTGGATCGACCCCACGAACGGGGCGAGAACGAGGCTCGGGAGTCTCCCGAACAGGGGAACCAAGGACTTCTCACCTCCGCGTGGGTGGGATGACGCTCTGCTGCTGCTGGAACGGCGGGACACACCGTGATCCGCACTCCCTGGCAGCACAGGGGGCGCTGCCGGCGGGGGTCGTATGATAGTCCGGGATGCCGGTGACGGACGCGGTCGAGGGTCCATCCGGGGGACCTCAGGCTAAGGGATATGAGATGGTACAGGGAGTGCCTGGAAAAGCGCGACTCTATGAGGCACTGGCTAACATTCGTCCATCGGCGCATGCAGCCAACGCCGTCGAACTGGACGACGGCTGCCTTTTCGTCAACTGGTACGCGGGTACCATCGAGGGGGCCGAGGACCAGGTCATCGTGGCGACTACCAGCATGGAAGGCGGCGGATGGGAAGAGCCACGGACGCTGATCGGGCGGTTTCGCTCTGAGGGGGAGGAGTGGCTGCCCGAAATCGGTGTCCCCGTCGTCGAAGGCGGAGACCTGACCGTGTACTTTTGGGCGGTGCCGATGTCAACGTTTCACCTGGACACTTGGCGCCAGGCACCGGCTTGGCGCCGTCGCATCGACCGGGTGCGCCTATTCTCGGCAGGGATCAGTGGTTTAGAGGCCGAAGACCCCTGCCCGCTGGTGACGGAGCGGAACCTGGTGCTGCACGGCTCAGCCGTACGGTTGCCCTCGGGCCGTTGCCTGCTGCCGTGCCACACGCAGGGGCAAGGGCTGCGCCGGCGCGGCCGGTTTCTGCGGTCCGGTTCCGGCGAAGGCAGTTGGGAGGTGGTGGGCGATCTCTTTGCAGGCCCAGGCTGCCTGGAGCCGGCGGCAGCGCTGCGCCCGGACGGACGGGTCGTCTGCTACATGCGGACCGCCGGCGACCCGCGACGCATCTGGTACTCGGAGTCCACCGACGACGGTGATTCCTGGTCAGCTGTGGTGGCAACCAACCTGAGGAACCCTGGCTCCGGTGTGGATGTGGCGTCCAGCGCGAGGGGCCCACTGCTCATCGTCTACAACGACAGCGAAGCCCTGAGGACGCCGCTGACCGTCGCCCTCTCGGTTGACGAAGGCCGCACCTGGTCCGAGTGCGATGTGGAAACCGGACCGGGGGAGTTCTCGTACCCCAAGCTCCTGCAGACGAGCGGTGGCCTTTGGCACCTCTTTTACACGTACCAGCGGACCCACATCCAGCATCTCACTTTCGATGAGGGACTGTTCGTTGGCGGTCGCCAGGTGCCCGGGTTCCCCGACTAAGGGCGAGCGCTCGGACCCCAAAGGCTCAGCGCCCCTCAGCATCCGCGGCTCAGGTCTCCATAAGGCCAAAGTTACATCCGCTTGGCCCGAGTCGACCGGCGTTCGCCGCCTCCAGGCCGACCGGTTGGAAGCGGAGATTGGTCCCGGCGGGTTGATCGTCATTGAGTCGTAGCCCTGGGTCTGCTGCTCACGTCTTTCATTCGGGGATCGTGAGGACCCGGAGTCTATGCCCATTGTCGGCAGCGGCGCACAGCTTCCTTCCACTTTGCGTACTGACGTTCTCGCTTTTCGGGGCGCATCTGCGGTCTAAAGGTGCGTTCGACTGACCGGCGGGAGATGAAATCCTCGGCATCGGACCACAAACCTGCCGCTATGCCGGCCAGACCGGCGACGCCGAGTGCCGTGGTTTCCCGCATCGCTGGCCTCTCGACCGGGAGCCCGAGAATGTCAGCCAGGAACTGCATGAGGAAATCGTTCCCGACGGCGCCTCCGTCCACCCGAAGGACTTCAGGCTTCCACGCTGTTTCCTCAGCCATCACGTCCAGTACGTCCCTGCTTCGGTAAGCCATCGCTTCCAAAGCCGCCCGCACGATGTGGGCCCGCGTTGTCCCCCGGGTGAGGCCGATGATGGTACCCCTGGCCCGAGCATCCCAGTACGGAGCCCCCAGCCCACTGAGAGCAGGCACAAAGTAGACTCCGTCGTTCCCTTCAAGCGAGCGTGCGATTTCAGCAGTCTGCTGGGCGTTCTCGATGAGTTGGAGCCCATCCCGCAGCCACTGTATTGACGCGCCACCTGTAAAAACGCTGCCTTCGAGGGCGTAGTCGGTGCAACCGTCGCAGCTCCAGGCCACCGTGCTCAAGAGGTGATCGCTCAGGATGAGTTCTTTGCCGGTGTTGCCGAGCATGAAAAGACCCGTGCCATACGTAGTCTTCACCGTTCCCGGTCGAAAGCAACCCTGTGCGAACGCGGCCGCCTGCTGGTCGCCCACCATGGCCAGAACGGGCAGTTCGAACCCGATCTGTGCGGGATCTGTGCGACCGAACTCGCCCCTGGTGGGAAGCACCTGAGGAAGGATACCGATGGGGACACCGAACAATCTGCACAGCTCTTCGTCCCACCTCAAGGTCTCGATGTTGAAAAGGCACGTGCGAGACGCATTGCTCGGCTCTGTGGCGTGAGCCCTGCCGGCGGTCAGGTTCCACAGCAGCCAGGTGTCGACCGTGCCCGCGGCCAGTCGACCCTGTTCGAGCAGCCTGGCGGCCTCGGGAACGTTCTCCAGGAGCCACTGCCATTTGGTGGCTGAAAAATAAGGGTCGAGTCGGAGGCCCGTCTTGCGGTGGACCAGGGGACCCTTCCCTTCGTCTTTGAGTTTCCGGCATTGGGGCGCTGTTCGGCGACACTGCCAAACGATGGCATTGTGCACAGCCCGACCGGTTTCCCTGTCCCAGAGCAGCGCCGTCTCCCGCTGATTGGTGATGCCTATGCCACACAGATCGTCAGCAGCGAGTTTGCGGCAGGCTTGTCGCACCACCGCGCGCGTGGCTTCCCAGATATGGCCGGGGTCGTGCTCAACCCAACCCGGCTCGGGGAAAATCTGGGGGAACTCCCGGTACGAACTGGCAACGATCTTCTGTTCACGGTCGAAGACCATCGCACGAACACCTGTGGTGCCGGCGTCTATAGCCAGTACGAGCGCCCGAGTCACAGTCAACTCCGCCGATCAATGTGTCGCGGAAGGTACCCCCGCTGCAGCAGCATGCGACAGCAGATGTCGCCGGTCACCCGACCAAGGCACAACTGCACGCCGGACTATACTGGAAAGGTAACCCAGAGGCAAGAGGCACCGACACTGAGCCATCCCCGGTTTTGATACCTCATGTAGTAGCAAAGAGTACAGTTGTCAGTGGTGGCCCACCCGCCGGCGGGCGGGTGGGTGCGTAGGGGCGCTGCTTGCTGCGCCCTCGCCTCTGGGCGGGGCAAGCCCCGCCCCTACGCCGGGGCTTCGCCCACACCTTGAGCAAGCTCAAGGTGTGCCACCCAAGGACCCGCGAAACTGGGGATGGATCAGGCGCGGCTCCGCTTGCCTTCGGTTCGCTACCTGAGTACACTCTGTCGAGTTCCCCCAGGTACAGGAGCACCGAGTGACCGATACCAGAGGCCAGAATGGCGACCATCCCCCTTGGCATCTGGCAGCTTCCCTCGGAGTGGTCAGTTCATGGACGCTGTTGAGTCGTCTCCTGGGCTACGCCCGTGACGCGCTCATGGCCGCTTTCTTAGGCGGCTCCTCCTGGCAGGTGGACACCTTCCTGACCGTGTTCCCCATTCCCAACCTCTTCCGCCGGGTCTTCGGCGAGGGGGCGCTGGCCAGTTCATTTCTCCCTCTCTTCAGCGAGACCCGTCGGCGCGAAGGCGACAAGGAGGCTTGGCGTTTCGCCTCCCTGGTCTTCAGCCTGCTGGCGGCGGCCCTCGTGGTGCTGGCCGCTGCCGGCGAAGTGGCCTTCTGGGCGGTGCTCCGCTGGGGCGTCACGACGGAGCGATCGACGCTTCTGTTACGTCTGCTCTTCGTGCTCTTCCCGTACCTGGTTCCCATCTGCCTGGCGGCGCTCCTGGCCAGCATGCTCCAGGCCCTGGGCCGATTTGGTCGGCCGGCCTTCGCTCCCGTCCTGCTAAACCTCTGCTGGATCGGAGCCCTGGGTCTGCTCTGGTGGCGGGGCTCGGGAGCCCCGCAAGAGACGTGGGTGATGGCGCTGGCAGTGGCGGTGCTCATCTCGGGCCTCCTGCAAATGGCCGTCATCTACCAGGGGGTCAGGCGCCGCGGCCGGCTCCGCTGGCGCTGGAAGCCAAGCGACCCACGCCTTAGACAGATGCTCGCCCTGATGCTCCCAGCCGCGATCGGAGCCGCCGTCTTCCAACTCAACGTGTTGGCCGACCGCTTCATCGCACTCTACGGCACCGAAGATGGGGGAGTCTTGGCCTTGTACCTGGGTATGCGGGTGACCCAGTTCCCGCTGGCCCTCATCGGCATCGCCATGGGAACTGTGGCTCTGGCAGCCCTCTCCGATGCCATCGGACGACACAACGAGGAGGAGTTCCGTCGGACACTCACCTCGGCCCTCAGCGCAGTCATCGTACTGGCCGTGCCTGCAAGCGTCGGGCTTATGCTGCTCGCCGGGCCCACGGTGAGGCTGCTTTTTCAGTGGCGGGCCTTCGACCAGACCGCAGGCGGACGTGCTTCTGCCGTGCTGGTGATGTATGGAATCGGCCTCTGGGCCTACTGCCTGCAGCACGTGCTCACCCGGGCTTACTACGCTCGCAAGGACATGCGCACCCCGGTCCGCATCGGACTCCCCATGGTGGGGTTGAACCTGGCGCTCAACCTGGCCCTGGTTCGTCCGCTGGCCGAAAGTGGCTTGGCCCTGGCGACGGCGCTGACGGCAGCGCTTCAGGTAGTGCTCCTCACGTGGGGACTGCGCCGGTGGCTCGTCGGCGTCGGCTGGCAGCGGGTGCGCAGCGTGACCGTTCGAAGCCTGATAGCGTCGGCGGTCATGGCCGTTGCGGTACTGGCGGCCAGTCGATTCCTGTCGCCGACGGGAGAGGGGGTGTGGGAGCGTCTGGCCGCTGTCGGAATCCCTCTTGCGGTGGGTGTGGGGACGTACCTGGCTCTTTCCGCAGTGCTGGGGCTTAAGGAAGTATGGGAACTGCTGGGTGGGAAAGGAACGCGGCCGTAGTGCCCGGCCGACGAGGTCGGCGCCTTCCGCATCAGCGGGCCCACCGAAAGGTATGGCTGCCCGTTCTCGTTGGTCGGTGGCGTCGAGGAGAGCACGGTCGACCTTGGGCGCTCCAGGGCCGAGGTTGCCAGGGTCGTGCCTTGAGGCAAGCTTCGCAGGCGTGGGCACTCCCGTTCACCGGCGTGACACTGGCGGCCAGTGGAGGGTCTTGACCCAGGTGAGCCAGTCGGATTCGACCTCACTGAGGGGTTTGCCAAACGTCCTTTCCAGGCTGAGCCGGCCGGTGGGATCCTGCTCGACGTGGGCGCGGAAATGCCGGTACAGCCCCCTCAGCAACCCTTTCTCTTGGGCGTACAGTAACAGGTAGCGGGCCTCGGCGTAGTGCACACCTTGATTTGGCCCGTAAAACTCACTCGTGCTGGTCGCCACCAGCCTCTCCAGCGGGACGTAGCGCTCGGTGCCGATTGCCCGTTGCAGGATGGGAAGCCTCCAATTCACCAGACCACGCAAGTGGCACGGCCACGCTTGGCAGGCGCCTCGTTTGTTGCGCCTGCGAATGGTGCTTTCGCAGCTCGTCGAAGGCTGCGGGGCAATGGTCAAGCCTTGCTTGTTGAGGCCTTCCTCTACCTGACACTGCTCAAAGAGGGAGCCCATCCCCTCGTTGAACCAGGCGGGTGAGCGGGGGAAATCGACGGCCATCAGCGGATGGACCATCTCGTGCACTAAGGTCCCGGAGCCGGTGGCGATGTTCATCACCAGGGCCTGCTCGCCGTGGAGGTAGTAACCGAACTTGGTGGTGGGCTCCCGACCGAAGAGTTTCTTGCTCCAGGTGCGGTAACTGGTGTCGTTCCCGAAGAGAAAGATGGTGATGACGAAGTCCGGGCGCTTCTCGAAGAAGTCGTGGTAGAGGGCCCGACCACAGCGGCCGATGGTACGCTCGACCAGCCGACGCACTTTCGCCTCGCCGATGTCGCCCGTCACCAGGAAAGGATTAGACCGAATGATGGGAAAGTCAGCCGGTACTCGCCCACGCAGTGCAGCCTCGGCCCGCTGCCACTCGGCCTCATCGGCCGCCTGTGCCCCGTCAACGGCAAGCAGGACGAGCAGCACCACACCCAGGAGACACCGCACAGTTCCTCGCCTGCTGGGAGCGGGCCTCGTATCTCTCATCCCGGTGCCCCAAGCAGGCGCAGGCGGCGACGACTCCGAGCCAGTTCCCGTCGGAGAGCGCGCAGGAGCCCCTCCGCAGTCTCAGCCAAGGTGCGCTTGGAGACGGTGTAGCGGTTCTTCCTGGTAGCCGAGTCGACCTGCTTTATCCATTCTCTCGGGAACCTCGTTGCGCCGCTCAGCGCCCCGGCCAGGCCGCCCGCAATGGAGGCCAAGCAGTCGGT
>CBDVDV010000075.1:0-15822 GCA_965372835.1 uncultured bacterium
TACCTCAGGTGTCGCAGGCTCCCATCAGTGGCAGAACACTGTCGCTTCAAGTGCCCCTATACTCAGTAACGGTCATCCGCATCCCGGCCATATGAGCACGCGCTCGCCCTCGGGTGATGAGGCCAGGAATTCCTTTGCGCTGGCGTGACGGAGTGGCACAATATCAGCAGACACGGACAAAAGGAGGGAAACGGGGGGCAGGGAGCATGCATACCTTCTATCACCAGAGTGACTACGTCGTCCCTTCGCCCACGGGCTGGCGCTGGCAGCTCCCGAACCTGGGCCGGCTGAGGTAGGAACTCGGGGGCCCGGGGAACTGCACCCCTGGGAACGTGAGGTCTGCTCTCACGTGGAGAGCAGAGACGAGATCCGGCCCGCGGGACTGCATGCGGTGGGTCTGACGCCTGGGTGGCTTGCGGGCGCTGTGCTTCCTGGACACCGATCACCCCCCTTCGCACCCCTGGGGGGCACTGATGGAGGAGGGTCAGTCAGACCTCCACCTCTCAAGGAGGCGCCGACATTCCACTACCGGCAGTCTTGCCCCACCGTCCCGCATTGTCTTGAGCGCCGATGCAGCCCGCAACCCACTGATGATGCTGTGAGACACAAGCTGCTCCAGCAGCCAGAGTGTCCCGTGATAGCGCAACCCTTCGGAGTCAGCGGCATCACGGAGAGGGCCGTCCGCGGTGACCAGTACCGCATCTTGAGACTTGGCAAGGACGAACGCCGAGAGATCTGGGACACTGCATCCCTTGAACCTCCCGCGCAGCCTCTCGACCTGGGAAACTTGACAGCCAGATAGTTCTACCAACACCATCCCCCGGTCCACGATTTCTTCTGCAGCAGGATGCCCAAGTTCTTCAGCGCCATTGTCTGCCATCATCCATGTCACCGGCAACGCGAAGACCTCGTCCAGCAGGCCAGCCTTTTCGCAGTGTATGAGTACGCTCGCATCAACCACCAGTTCCGGTCGCACGGTAGCTCTCCAGGAGTTCATCATGGAAGTCCCTGAGGGACATCCCCAGCAGTTCAGCTGCGCGCGACTCCGACACAAGGCCCTCAGATAAGAGCCTTGCGACAAGTCGCTCCATGCGCTTGGGCGTTTCCGGCTCTACCTGGTCGCCGGGTTCCCGTTCGCGCCAACCCCGTGTGCTAAAAGCCTTGTAGAGCTGGCGCGCGCCCGCCTGAGTCAGTAGGCCGAGGTCGGCGGCTCGGTGTACCCAAGCCTGCATGCTCATACCGTATCTATGCTTGAGCAAGTAGAGTTCGCGGAGAGCCAACGATCGACGAGTTCCCCCAAGTTCCTGCCGTGCCGTCGCCGCTGGAACAAGGAATGCTGAGGCGAAACGATTGGTCAGAGGCTCCTCCCTCACGTTCCCACTCGGCCGCAAGACCAGATGCCCGAGTTCGTGGGCCAGGCTGAAGCGCTGCCTGTCGCCAGGATGGTTCTGATTGACCGCTATCGCCAGAGGCCGTCCATCGCCAGTTAGAGCCATGGCCGAGAAATCAGCGTGGGCATCCACAGTCACGACGGGTAGCCCCCTGCCCTCCAGAAGCTCGGTCAGACCCTGGACCGGGCCGAGGCCAAGCTGCCACTCTACACGCAGACCCTTGGCTGCTCGCTCGACATCGTCAAGGCTCCGCACTGAACGCCTGACCTTGGCTGGCACCCGGAAGCTGTGCTGCTCTTCCGGAGGCAGAAAGCTCTCGACTTCGAGGTACCGTTCCAGCCAGTCCCGCACCTTGGCCTCGAGTGCCCGCCGCTCTGCAGCTGCAAGCCTCGTGCGCTTCCGGAAAGCGCACTTCTGAATACCGACTGCGGGGCCCACGCGCAGAAAGAAGTCTGGTCTGACATTCAGGGCGCGTGCTAGTCGGGCGAGCACCCCGGACCTCGGCATGTCCTTGCCGAGCTCATACTTAGAGATTGCTTGTCTTGAAACGCCCACCTTCTCTCCCAGGGCAGTCCCACTCAGTCGGGCCATTCTCCGCGCGAGTCTCAACCGTTCACCGAAACTCATCCTCGCTCCTCCTCCCTTTCGGTCTCGGTTGACAATATACACGATGGCCGCCTGTTTGTCAACCGAAAAAGCCTTTCAGACCATGAAAAGGAGAATGCGGCATGGGCATGGCGAAGCGCTCGGCTAGGTAAATCTTCGTGAGATGCAGCCGGACGCACCGGCTCAAGAGGGGGTCTGCGTCTTCCTGGGTCTCAAACGGACGGAGTCCTCCTTCCTTCGTGGTCGTGACTCCACGCGCGCGCGTCCCCTTGTCGACCAGTACCGTCAACCTTGAAGAGCCACCGCGGATTGGGAATCGTGTCTGCAGGAAGCCCGCCCCTGCGTTCCTCTCCGTCCCCCTCGGGCACTGAGCGTTTCCGTGCTTCGCTGACGGTTTCAGTTTGTGCACGTCCGCTCCCCTCTTGAACCACCGTCGCCGTGCACGTGAACGTCGCCGCTTAGGGTGCTGGTCAGCTTCCAGGTGCTCTTCGGAGGTCTACATGTTCCTGCCGGTCGTAGCCGGTCTCCTGGGTGGGCTCGAGTTCCCGCTCGCCGTTGGGTCATGGCGGCAATCGGCGGCGAGGGCGCCGATCAGGGGGCCGGTAAGACCCGTCAGCGGGGTAGTCCACACCAGCAGGCCGACTGCAAGCAGTGCTGCAGAACTTCGCATAGTGCCCCCTCTCCCCCAATCACGCGGAAAACCGGGCCTTTCTGCAGAGCAGTGGTCGGTTACTTCCACGCCTCCCCCGGCTCAAAGCGCTGTGGCTGGATGGTGCGCGTGAGGTCCTGGTCTATCAGGACTTTCGCACCCTCGCTGACCTTCACGTGCCCGCCTACGGGTCCGTCCTTGGTGAAGGAGACGACGTAGTCTCTTCCCCCATCGGCGAAGGAAAGCTCGACGTACTCACCGTCGGTCATCTGCACCGCAGGCGCCGCTTCCCGGCTGGAACCCGCCGTGAACAGCAGATGACAGAAGAAGTCGCGTTCGCGCGGAGCGCCGGGGTAGACCTCGATACGCCACGCCCCGGGTTCGCATTCCTTGCTCTTGTCCAAGATGGGGTAGTTCTCGCCGTCCGACCAGAACTCCTTACCGGGACCGCCGACCACCTCCACCCGGGCGTCGGCGGGAAGCAGAGTAATGGAGAAAAGCCGGCCTTGCAGGTGGGTGACCAGGGCGGTCTTGCCGGTCACCTTCGGCTCCTCGATGGTGTGCAGGAGCCAGCGCTTCTCGTAACTTGCATCGCCCGCGGTCACCCGGTCGAAGATGACGATGGTGTCGGGCTGCAGGTGCAGGAACTGGCGAGTGAACTCCGGGACCTTGCCTTCATCATAGGCGTCGGCCGCATCACCGACGGCGTAGGTGTAGCAGGGATTGGTCTCGAAGGCGACGATGCCCTTCAGGGCGAGTTCACGCGGTGGGAGGTGCATGCCGTATTGGGCGGAATCGAAGCGTCCTCCCGACTTCTCGAGCCAGGAGCCGCCGATCTGACCGCCGTCGTTGCCTGGGCCACGGAACTTCTCGTCAGGCTTCCTGACGGTAATGGTGTTGTGAGCGATGGTGCGGGTGAAGTAAGCGCGATAGTGTGGGCAACTCCGGTCATCCGAGCCGGAGTCCAGGGCCAACGATCCGCCGCGGTCGATGATGAATGAGTTCTCGTCACCGTGGTAATGCGTGCCCGGGGTGAAGGCCGGCCCCGACTTGAAGACAGCCCAGAGGTCCTCCGGCTGCCAGCCGCTCCTGGCAACGACGTGTCCCACGCCGGCAAAGTGCCGGCCCAAAGGCATCGTTTCAGGATAGGTATACTCCGCTGCCGCGGGGAGCGAGGGATCGTACCAGAGCACCGCCTGCCAGAGATGGGTGTTGGAGTAATCGCCGGGGTTGGCCAAGGCCTGGTCGATGGCGGCTTTGGCCTGCATCTGCGCGTGTCTGTCACCCCATCGGCCGGCGATGAAGGCCGGGCAGGGAACTCCCATACCACCCCGTCCTGAGTCGTTGAACTTGGCCAGGGAGCCGTCGTAGCGCCTCTCATAGACCCGCCACTGTGACAGGAAGCGGAAGAAGTTGGCCTTCTGGAAGATATCCTCGCCGGACGCCGACGCCCACGCGTGGGCCTCCAGTCCCCAGTCCTTCATGGTGAAGCTGCAGTAGCCGTGACCTTCACTCCAGCCGCCGTCGTCGGAGGCCCAGAAGTTGGAGCCCGGAACGAGGTGCAGGCGCATGAAGTCCTCCGCCTGACGGAGGTAGAAGGCCTCCTTCTCCGGATCGATGCCCGCTCCGGCCAACGCGAGACCGGTCAGAACGTTTTTGCCGGAGTTGACGTAGATCTGATTGCAGAGGTCGGAGAAACGCCAGGCCTTCTGCTGCTTGTCGGCAGCCTCAAGGAGGGCTCGGCCGAAACGCTGCTGCTCCTCAGGCGAAAGGCCGTTCCACACCAGGTCTATGAGGCTGGCGGCGCCACCCAGGAGCTGGGGGTGCTCGAAATGCCCCAACCCCTTCCCCCAGGGGGTGGCCAGGCGGGCGAGTTGCGCTCGCGCCTCTTCCAGCAACACCGGGTCTTGTGAGAGGTTCCAGGCGACCCCCACCGACGTCATCCACCAGCCGACGATCCAGGTGTTGTTCCACTCGCGCATCTCGCCGGTGCGGGAACGGTTGAGCATGAAGTTCAGGTAGTGATCGTAGATTCTCTTGATCTCCGGGTCGCCGGCGATGCGCTTCTTGACCGCCTCAATGCGGGCAGGGGTGAGGTAGATGCGAGGATGGTCGGGAAGGGTCATCCGCTTGTGAATCTCAACCTGACTGAGGTACGCTCCCTCGCCCAGATTGATCCGACACTGGATGAACTGCTCGCCATCCAGGGCCGGGGGGATATCCAGGCGCTTTCCCGTTCCCTCCACCTTCACCCAGTCGCCCCACGGTCCTGGACCATCGCTCGCCTTGCCGTCGTCATCAGCCCCGCGAAGCGAAAAGACTGCCTTCCCTGAGCCGCTCCAGAGAAGGTAGGTGTAATCGGGCTTCGTCAGACACGTGTTCCACGGCGCGGCGAGGAAGGTACCCGGACCGGTGAGTCTGCCGTTAACCGTCTGGTACTGTCGATAGTGCCCCCACTCCACACTGCCCCCCTGGTGGGAGACGACCTGGTCAGGGGAACAGAGGTCGTAGACGAGCCGGGAATCGTACTCGTAGCCCTGGGCCGACGCCCCTGCGCCGGAACCCGCCAGGAAGAGGAGTACGGCAAGGCTCCGCGCTATAGCCAACACGACATGCCGGAAGGATTCTCCCATCAGCTGCTCCCTTCGATCACTGCAGCCGCCAGTGTGTCTTCAGCATCTCTGGCGCACTTGGGCTGTGAGGTTCCGTGGCGCCGTCGGCACCCCTGAGGATGTAGTGGGCGTAGGGGCCGAAGATGGCGCAGAAGACGACCAGGATGAGGCCGATGACCAGGACGCGGACCAGCAGCCAGCCCTCGTGGGCCTGCAGAGGCTCCCCGGAGTCCATTCCCGATTCGGTCACGGCCTTCCCCTGTCTCTGGCGAATACGCTGACCCATCACGCTTAGGCGGTCGGGGGCTCGTCCTTGGCAGCGAAGCAGCGCTTCGCTGCTTCGCAGAGCAGCACACGTGCTCAGAGCAGCGACAGTTCCTCCCAGACGTCGATCATGCGACCGTAGTTCTCGAGCATCCGCGGGCTCATCGCACCAATGGGCGTCGCCGTGTTGCGCAGGACCATGCGCTCCCTGGTGCCCTGGAAACAGGCACGGGTGACGTCTTCCACCACCTGAGCACGTCCGTACTCCAGAACGCGAGCCTCCACGTTCCCTCCGAGCGTGATGCGGCCGGCGGCGAGGGCTTTGGCCTCGGCGAAGGTGATGTCACCGTCGGGAGGCGGCTCAACCGGCTCGCAGTAGTCGCCTCCGCGCGCGATGACAAGGGGTAAGGTGCTTCGGATGTTGCCGTGACAGTGAACGTGGACGAGTCCGCCAGCGGCGTGCACGCGTTCGATAATCGCCTGCTCATAGGGCTGCACCAGCCGCTGGTACAAGTCCAGTGAGCCCATGGGAGGTGTCAGCCATTCGCAGCCCCCCATCCACACGCACTCGACGCTCTCCTCGGCCAGAATGACCTCGAGAACGTCCATGATGCGCTGATGACAGAGAGCGGTCAGTTCCTCCACGAGGGCCCGCTCAGTGACGCACAGTTCGAGGAAGTACTCATACGGCATCATGCCCGCCACGCAGACAAAGGGTGAGGAGATACTGGCCGTCACGACACCGCGCTCGTGGAAGTCATCGGGCAGGTTGTCCAGGTCGGGCGGCGCCAGGCCCTCGGGTACTTCCCACGGCGCCGAGCGGATCCTATCGATGTCCTCCAGTGATTCGACCGGGTACTTCCTGGTCCACACGGTATCGCTGAGGGCGTTGGTCACGGTGGCCGCCGTCAGCGGGCCCTTGGGCGTTTCGACCTCGCAGGTGCGTTCGACCTCTCCGTCGCCTTCACGGCGGGAGGTCTCGCGAATGAAGCGAGGGGGAGTCACCAGCCAGCGGTTGATGAAGGTCGAGCAGTGGACACCGTAGTGCGTCTCGTCGAACACACGATGGGCGATCCGGCAGCGACCGGAGTCAGCCAGGGCGTCGACGGCTTCCCGGGTGCGAAAGCGGAATCCCTCCAGTTCCAGCGGCACGCGGTCAGGCCGTTGGCCCTGCACCGTCCTCAACCAGCGCTGTCGAGGGCTCATCACCCGGCACCTCCTGGTCCGGCTGTACGACTACGGCTCCGCCCTGGTCACGGGCCCGATGTAGTCGGTGGCGACCACAAACTGGTCCACCCAGTGGACCTGGTCCTTGGGCGAGCCCGGGTGGAAGTAGTGGCTGAAGAGAATGAGGCTCAGCTGCATCTCCCCGTGGTCGGCGTCACGCGTCGGTACGTCAGTGAAGTCACTGCAAAGTTTGCCGTTGACCCACAGCCGGACGGCTCCGTCACGCTTGCCGGGGGTGGAGAGTTTGACCATGAACTCGCAGCAGTGCCACCGGCCAGGGACGATTTTGTCGGGCGTAGAAACGTTCCAGGGGAACCCGTTCCCGCCGACCGGCGTGGGGCCGTAGTTCTCCTTGATGAAGTCGTTCCACTTGGTCATGGTCTGCTTGGGGGTGCCGATGCGGAGGATGGTGTCGCCGGTCATCCAGAAGTCCAGGAGCACGTGCAGGTCTGAGCCCGTGGGGCTGGAGAACTCTCCCAGATAGCCGTGTACGCCCACGTCGTGGGGGCCGTAGCCTTTGGGCCATTCCCAGTTCTCTTCGAATCTCCGATAGGTACGAATGAAGACCGTATCCTGAGGCTTGATGCGGTGGAACATGCCGGAAACGCCTTTGGTGCCGGTCTTCAGCACGTACTGCAGGCAGCGCCTCCCGGCGACGGGGTCCTCCTCCGTCAACTGAGCGCCGGTCCCCGGTCCGAACCGGGCTCCGCCGAACCAGCCACCCTCCTGCATCCAGTTAACCACCGTGGGCTGGTCCTCGAAGTCCTCCAACAGAAGCACGGCCGGGTCCTTCTCCATCCCCACATCTCCGGGGTACTTGGCCGCGATGCCCTCGTCGCCTTGCGGGGGACGGTCTTGGGCATAGGAACCTGTTGCGAACACGACGGCAGCCGCCGTCACCAGGAACAGAAACGAAGTGCGTACCTTCATCGCGTCGCCTCCTTTCGGTTCGTGCCAGCTGCCACCCGGCCATGACCGCACCGCTATCGGCGCCCCTCACTTCACCGGGAACACACGCCGGCAGGTCAGTTCTCCGGTTCCCCGAGGATGATCTTCACCAGCTTCTCCCTGGCGGCAACGTACTTCTCGTCGCCGGTGGGGTAGCGGCGACTTCGCCTCTCGCGAGGCAGGCCACGCTCCAGTTGGGGGCGGGCCATCGCCTCGCCGATGATCTCACCGACGGCCTCGGCGTCCTTCTTGGCGGCCAGGGCCAGATACTCATAGTCGATAAAGCCCTGACGCCAGTTGAAGAAGCGAATGCCGGGCACGGGACCGTCCAGGCCCGGGTTGCGCTTGGCGATGAACGCGTCCGTGCCCGGGAACACGAACGACCCGACGCCGGCGCGGGTCTCACCGTACTGGTTGAAGAAGTTGACGGGGTCGCGGTAGACGTCGAAGCCGGGATAGTACTTCTCGAAGCGGAACATCCACCAGATGTCCACCCGTCCGCTGTAGGCTTGCCAGCCGACGACCCTGAGGGCCGACGCGGGCAGCCCCAAGTCTTGCGGGCCGTTGTACCGAGCGCAGAGGTCGCCCTGCTCATGCATCTGATCCACTTCGCTTGCTCGGCCCTGGTAGATGTTGATCGACGGCGCCTGCCGGGCCGTGCGGGTGTTCGCGGTCGCGTAGATCTTGACGTCGGCATCGTACTTCTCGTTGAAGCTTTCCACGTACGGACCGACCGTATTCATCCAATCGACGAAGGCTCCGAGGCCGCCGGTGAACGCATGGCTCGGTTCATCCCAGGCGTACCAGGAGATGACGGCTCCGGGAGCAAACTCATCAACGGCCTTCTTCCAGCGAAGCAGGCCCTGATGCCAGGACTCCTCATCGCCAAACTCCCCGGGGCCGTCGAACACGTTCACCCCGCCGCCGTACATCGTGAAGAAGACGAAGGGAGCGGGAAGCCCGTATCCCGTTCCCTCATACCCCTCTTCCCGCGTGTAGATGCTTCCGCCACGGAGACGCCAGAACTTCGGGTCCTGCAGCTCCTCATCGGTGATGTACCGGCTGATCCCCTCAAAGAAGCCGGTGTAGTTCCTTCGAAGAAATCGGCGGTAGTTGGCCGCCACCTCGTGCAGGGCATCGCCTTCGACGTTGTGCTTCGCGAGCGACAATCCCCACATGAGAGAGTGGACTGAGGGCTCGTTGGGCAGGGCGAAGTCATGCACGGTCAACTCCACGGGCAGCGACTTCACCACTTCCCCACCGACCAGCACGTCCGCCGTGCCTTTGTAGAGACCGGCCTCCGCATCCTTGGGAATGTAGGTGTCGACCCACACGCTCTGCGTCTGGCCTGGGAATATGGAGAAAGGAGCCCCGCCCCACTTCGCTTCGAAGGGAATCAGCATCTCGGGGAAGTACTCCTCCGAGTCAGCCAGCGAGATGTAGCGAGCGCGGTAGAGCTGGATGGGCCGGCCGACGTAGTTGTAGATGTCGTCCGGGTCCGCGGCCTTGAAGTTGTCGATGCTCGCAGCGCCCTTTCGAACGCCCGTATACCGGACGTTCACATTGTTGACCCCGTCGCCTACCGCAGGCACCTCCATGACCACCTGGAAGGGAACGATCTCGTTCCTGGCCCCGCTGACCTTGACGACGCCGTCCTGCCAGACCGTATTGCTCTCTTCCAACGGGCTGTCCAGCTCCCCCAAGCTCACGCGTTGTGACCCGGAGATGGCATAGACACTGTCGATCTTCCCCGCCTTCCAGTTGGGGTCCGGTTGCGGGTCGTCGGGGTAGGGCTCGAAAGGCGTCCTGTCGATGAGCACCTGCAACTTGGAGTAGCGCATCTCCATCCCGCCCTGTGACTCGATGAGCACCCTGAGCCCGGTGATCTTGCCGTAGTCGTCGCCCTTCGGGTGGGCGCCGTAGATCTGCGACCAGTCGCAGGACTTCGTCATGAAGGTGGCACCGACCTCTTCGTAGGACTTGAACGGGAACCACTCGATGCGCAGATCAAGCTCGCTGGTGGTATCGACTTGGATCTCAGCGTAGGTGGGCGTGCTGTCCCGGCCCCCGGTGGCGACCACGCGGACGTGGATCTGGGCAAGGTCCAGGCCCGTGATGTCGATGTCTAACCCTTTGACCGTGAAGGGCGAGTCACCAAACGGATAGCCCATAGGAACAGTGACGATCTCGTCTCCCTCGACGCGCCCGTTCTCGAGGGTGACCCCAGGAGCCAACTTCCCGTCCACGAAGATGTCGATCACCTCCTGCTCGCCTGCCCGGAGGGCACCCGAACAGGCACACAGGAGAACACCAACGAGGATTGCCGCTGCACACACGCGCGCTCTCGGAAACATGGGTACCTCCAGCGGAGAATTGGGACCTCGTTCAAGCCTGAGAGTGTATGTCCTCAGCATCTCTGGCGCAATTGGACTCCAGGATCAGGCTGCGGACGCTGGCTCCTTGACCCATTTCCTTTGCCTCAGGTTAGTTCGCTTCCTGTTCCTCGGCGTCCGGTGCGTCATCTGCCGGCGCCCCTCACCCACTCCAGGCCGACGAGTTCTTTGACAACAGGGTCGAGGTCACCTTCGGTGAACACGATGACGCCGCTCGCCTCGGCCGACTCCCCCGGAGCCAGGTCGCCGAAGAAAGGGTCCCCGTGAAGGCAGGGGATAAAGGCGTTCGAAAGTACGCTCTTGGGCGGCGCGAAGCCGAGGACGACCTTCCTCCGGCCGTCCTTCGAGGTTACAGCGGCCACGGCGGCGTCGATCTCCTCGGCGATGAGCCCCCCGCGGGAGTTGGCGAACTTGTCGCAGTCGTGCTGGCTGCATCCCTTCACGTAGGCAACCATCGCCTGCGGGTCGGGCTTGGCGGTCCTGATATCGGCGAGGCGGATGAGTTCGCCGTCAATCACCACATAAGTGTACTGGAAGTTATCGTCCAGGCCCTGCGGGAAGCCGCCGAGCCTCCTGTACTGGAAGCAGAGGAGGGGCTTCACGCGCGGCAGCCTCTTCGCAGAGCCGTTCGTGATCTTCATCCACAGGACGGCCTGGTTTGCCTGCGCCGTGAGCCTGGTCTCGACGATGACTCCCGGCTCGTGGGGGCTCTCGACCCGGAAGTGCGCGCTCCGACCGTCGGGGGAGATCTTCCACGGATAGTCGATGTCGTCAGAGTGGCGGAGGATGCTGAAGCCGATGTAGTCGTTCGTCGGGTCGTCGTCATCGTACTCCAGGTGCTCGGGGAAATTCACGTCTACGTGGCCTGCATCCTTCCAGGGCGGCAGGATGCTGAGGCCGTAGGTGAGGCGCTCGCCCCCGGCCGTCTCGCGGTTTGGAGCAAAGGTAACCCAGTTCCCGACCGGCTCGGGGTCGGCTCCGGGGGCCGGCATCCTGTAGGGCACGGCGTTGCTCCAGTCCGCCTGAGCCCACTCCCACTGGCGGCCGAGTTCGGCCGGTTCGCCCCGGTAGACCACCAGCCTCCCGCGGACGGAGGCCGTCCTTGCGCCAGGCTCCTGGAGCCCCCCGATGCCTTTGGCCGGGTCGTCGGGCGAGGACCGCTCCCAGAAGAGCCCCGCGGTCCACCCCCCCTCCTTCGAGCAGAACGCTTTCGCCGGTACACCGTCGGGCGCAGGCGCCTCGGACCATCCCTCCCCGCCCAGGGTCGCGTAGGCAACGGGCTCGCCCGGCTTCGCGGCGGCTGCGCTCATGCTCACGCAGAGGTCCACGGCGTCGCCGGTCGGCTGGGCCCACATCCTCCAGGTGCCTCCCTCTCTGACAGAGGTACCCCAGTAGGCCTGCTTCCACCCGCCTCCGCCCGCGTCGTTACCCGGCACGGCAATGGAAACCTGGAGCGCGGGTGCCCCTGGCGCAGCGGGCCTGACCCAAAGCACGTCTCCTGACTCCTCGACAGAGAGCGGCACGCCCAGGCGGCTTCCGGGCCGGGGCTCGCCCAGCCCCTGATCGTCCGATGGCGGCACCCGCACGCCGCCTGCTTCGGGGAAGTCGGCGAAATATGCGGCGAGGAGTGCTTCCCTATCGTTTGGCATCACGTAGAGCATGGTCTTCTGTCGGATCCTCCCCGCCGCCTCGTCCAGGTACCAGATGGTGTGGCCGCCTGTGTGCAGGCAGTCGTGCCAGCCCTGGCCGATGCTCCGGTTGTAGGGACGGCCCATGGCAGTGAGCCACTTCCCGTCGCGGGAAACCGCTCCAATGAGTCCGATTACAGGCCTGTCTCCACAGGTGCCGAAGGACCAGACGTCACCGGGGTGCAGGGCGCTGGGGTCAACGTACCATTGGGTGCCGGGAGGGGTGTTCCAGGAGGAGTCGGCGGCGAAGCTCTTCTGCTTCCCGCGGGGGGTGTCCAGTAGGCTGACGGGTCCGCGCATGGTGTAGATGAAGGCGCGCTCGGCGAACTCGACCAACGGACCACGCCGGCGGAACGCAGGGGATTCCCAGTGCTGCAAGCAACCATCGAGGAAGCGGATCTTTTTCAACACATCCGGCGGTCCCGTCACGTCGAGATCCATCTCCACACGACCGCCGACCTTCGGCGTGAAGGTCGTCACGCACTTCATCTGCGCCGATTCATAGGCGAAGACAACTGAGCCATCTGACCGCTTCTCGGCAGTTCCTTCGTGGAAGGGGCCGACCTCGAAGCAGTGGAACTTGAAAGCGAGGCCGATCTCCGGACGGCTGGCAAGGAGTCGTAAGGCGGTCTCGTCACCGCGCGGGAAGTACTCGAAATCGAGCGACACCTCGGGCTTTGCGCTTCTCTCACTCATGGGGTCACCTCCGCTCATGCCGGATTCGCCTGAGGCGAGCATCGCAGCCGCCCCTCCCAGAAAAAGCACCGCAACTGAGTTCCTCCACACGCTCATTGATACCCTCCAGTCGCCGCCCGCGCCCATCCGGTGCCGGCGGGCTTCATCGGCTCTTCCCGTGTGATTCTGCCTCGACCGCCAGGTATGTCAACGTCCCTCTACCCCTCACCGCCTGTCACCCGTCGCGGAAACAGGGGTTTCAGGGCCTCCCCGGGGGCTTTCCGGTCGCTTCGACCGAGAGCGTCCTCCTCGATGTTGAGCACGGCACGGGGTTCAGGCGTTCCGCTGGTCACCCGCGCCCTACGGGACTCTAACTTCAATCGCCCGTCGAACTGAAGGCGCAAGGGCTTCTTTCCGGCTTCACCCACAGGATTCCCCCAGTTTGGCAGTCCCCTCTTCCTACAAATGGCGGAATGACGCCATTATCGTAGCTCATGGCAAGTTAGATGCAAGATGCATCTGGGAAATCCGGGATGGCAGCTCTCGGCAAGCCGGTTCGGGAGGGTTGCTTTCGGGGTGCAGAGCGAACGGGTGCGCCCACAACGACCTTCGCTTTGCGGCCAGTCGGTCGCCGGGCTTACTTCAGTTTCCGGGCCGCCGCCCTGTTGCAGTCCGTTCCTTTGCTTACTTACCCGGCGGGAGGGCGAAACGTCGGATTGGGGTACGAAGGATGGGCGAGGGAATTCAGGTTAACGGGGGGAGTCAGGCGCGGGTAGCGCGTCGCCTGAACTCCCTGGTTGTGCAGTCTCCTTCTTCTCAAGTTAACCAGATCCAGACCAATGCAGTCGGGACGATCTGCATGGTCGCATTGTCCCATCCGTGGGGCGAACCGGCCTCTACCAGTGTGCACGCCGCGGCGATGAGAAGTAGCTTGGGGACCCCGAACGCTGCAAGCGTGATGTGTGGCGATAGGGCTGCGGCGAGCCAGAGGGCAATGGCAGACATGACGAACACCGCCATGGACCCTTCGAGCGTCCTTGTCGCCGGAACGGAAGACAGCGATCGCACCCGGTAGTGGTGCTTCCCGAACATCGTTCCTGCCGGTTCCCCGATTGCGTCACCCAGTCCCGCGACGAGGTATCCGGCAACCGCGATGCGCCCAAACAGCGTGTTGCCGACCAGCCCGCCGGCAAGCGTTGCGAAGTACGGCACGAGGATGAAGAAGGTCCGATGCGGTTCGTCTTTCTCCCTGGCCAGCGCTTCGTACAGCAGGTTGCCAGGGCCTCTCCAGACGGCGAAGAAGATGACGAGCGTGCACATGCCCCCGAACAGACACACGGCCGGGGTCCCCAGGCGCCATTCGAGCGCCGCGACGGTGCCGAAGATCAGGAAGTGGAAGACCTTGCGCGTGTAGCCGGTCCTCATTCCGTTCCGCTTGAGCGTTCCCGCAAACCACAGGGCTGCATACGACCAGGCAAGACCCAGTGGCCCCCCGACGGCGATGGCCTTCCACGATGGGAAGTTCTGAAAGAAGAAGCCGATCACTCTGTCGAGAAGCCAATTCATCTGGTTTCGTTTGCGGCGCAACCGTGGGACTCAGCGGTTTCAGTCCGCTCGCTCGGCTTTCCAGCCGCCATTCGGCCGTAGAGTACGTTGCCCCGTCTTTCGAACTGCGTGGCGGGCAAGGGCTCTTTCGCAGCATCTCTGAGGAGTCCTCTGATCTTTCTTTGGTTCGGCTCGTCGATGGCTGTCTGTTCCTCCTTGATCCCGCGATCCGCCCGAAGCCATGTTCTGTAATCCTGACAATCGCCACTCTCGAACGGGAACAGCCACCCCCGCATGCCGGAGGCCAGCAGACCGACGGCAAAGGGCCGCAGCGAATAACGACAGAGCACAAACAGTCCCGAGGAGAATCTCCCCTCGTCGAGAGCCGGCGCGAACACGTCCAGCAGGATTTCCTTGGCCGAAGTCATGATGTAGAAAGCGGCGCCCGTTCTGAGCGTCATGATCCCGATTTCTCTGATTGCGCATTGTCTGCAGGGCACGGGAATATCTGACACCCCAGAATGGAGCAGGTTTTCGAGGTAATGGCAGTCATGGTTCGGCCTGCCCGACGGACATGGCGGATTTATCGGCTTAAGGCAGAAGCCGATCCCAACGATCGATCGCGCGCCTTCGAGGCCACGGCCGGAACCCTCGGGGGAAACTGCGGTCATGTCGCCCGAAAAGTCGAGAGCGCCGGAACCAATGACGGCCTTTGTGGTCTTCAAGGGATGCGGCAAGGCTACCCGCCTGACGAACTGCCATGCATATTCCCTGAAGAGACTATTTAGACAGAACTTCCACATCTTTCCTCGGCCCCGAACATCGATTGGGCTCCTCACACCATGGCAGCCTTTTGCTCAGCACATGCGTACAGGTCATGCTCGCGCTCACGTCCTTGTGGCGTGGTTCGCGCGGGTTGCTTTCGGGCCGCGGTCGGGACGCGGTTGTTAACCCAGAGAGGGTCGTTCAACAGAAAACCAGAGAGTTCGGGCGGAGATTTCTGGGGTGCGGTAGCAACCGTCTTCGTAACCGTCGCACCTTCCCATAGTCCGAGATTTCCCAGATGGACCTCACCGGGAGCCTCCATGGCCCCGTCACCTGCAGTTTTGCCTCCTCTCCCCAGTCTGTCAAGGTCTGTTCACCTGCTAGTAGTCCTCGCCTGCCCCGGAATGCGGGTTCCAGGGCTTCCCGGTGGCTTTCCGGCCGCTCCGAGCGAGGCCTTCTCCCATGTGGCGAGCGTCGCATGTAGTTCAGACCATCCGCCGCTCACCCGGGCATGGGAGAACCGGCACAAGGGGCGTGGCGACCACCTTCGCGCCGACCTTGGCCGACTTCTCGCCCTGCTCATCGGGCCGCTCCCGGATGATCAGATGGCTTTGCTCCTCAACGGCGGCGCCTTGCGAGTCTGCGAGCGAGGGCGAGGCTGTCCTTGAGGCCCTCAACGACGTGGAGATGGAATGGGCACCGCCCCTCGCAGAGTCGGCATTCGGTACAGCCTTTGGCCTTGACCAGATAGTCCGGAAGACCGTCGGCAAGGACACGTTCGGCCCCGATCTGCTTGACGTAGACAGGGAAGTAGAGGGCACGAAAGATGGATATGTCCTGCGGGCAGGGCTCACAGTAGCGGCAGGCCCGGCAGAATGTCTTGCCGATCTCCTGGCGAACGCCCCTCATTGCAGCGAAGTCTTCTCGCGTAAGGGTCGGCGGCCGTTCGGCAATGCGGGCCAGTTCCTTCACCTGACCGGGCGTTTCCACCCCCACGACAGGAACTACACCCCGGTATCTGTAGATATAGCCCAGTGCCAGCCTGGCTTGGCTGATCCT
>CBDVDV010000076.1:0-15721 GCA_965372835.1 uncultured bacterium
GCCAATCCTCGTCCCCATCACCGTCCAGCCCCGACGTATCGCCGGCGCGGTAGTCAGGGTCAAGGAACTGGGTATTGACCTCAACCTCGATGAGGATGCCGTCGTCGTCCAACTGGGTCGCGGGAGGCAGGAAGCCGAACTCATTCTGGAAGGCCTCCAGAGCCGCCCGCAGGGTCCTGAGGGTGGCCTGGGTGTCAGCGATCTTGGCCGCGGTGCGGGCCCGGTTCACGGCGGGGACGAGCAGTGAGGCCAGGACGATGACGATGGCGATGACCACCAGCAGTTCGATGAGCGTGAAGCCGGCTCGCCTGGCCAGAGTCGCTCGCTGAAGTCGGCAGCGTGGCAGATGAGTCATCAGGACTGCTCCTTTATCTTCCCAAACCTGACGGGCAGCACCCCGGCTCGACCGAACTTGCTCAGGTCTCGCTCGGGCTCACCCCCGCCCCGTGCGAACGGGTGCGTCACCGACCACCCCCGGCCAACCCGCCACCCCCCGATCGTCGAGGCTCGGTCCCCGGCCGCTCAGGGCGTTATTCCCAGGTGATGAGGTCGTTGATGAGTTCCGGTGTACGGTTCTCCTCGTCGACCTTCTCGTCGGTGAGGCCGTCTTGATCATCGTCCTCACCGTCGTTTCCCACCTCGTCACTGCCAAGGAGGGACCCGTCGCCGTCCTCATCCACACCATCCAGCCGACCGTCGCGCCCCAGGGAGCACAGTTCGGCCCGGTCGGTGGTGCGCAGGGCCACGGTCAAGATAATAGGATTGCCGAAGGAGTCGAGGACCTCCGGGAAGCCTCGACGATTATCTTGGTCGTCGACAAAGTACTCGTCCCGGTCCAGATCGCCGACGCGGCTACCCGTCAGGTCGCCGTAAGGGCTGGAATTTCCGGCCTTGGCATAGTAGATGCGACCCCGATCCGGGTCCGCGCCCACACCTTCTGGTACGACCAGGAAGGCGCCGACAGGTTCGCCGTCGCCGTCGGTGGGGACGAACGTCACCATCATCATGTAGTAGAGGAGTTCAGGCAGGTCCACGTCCCCTTGGACCAGGAGGTCTTCCACGGTGCAGCGTCCGTCGCCGTCGCTGTCTTCCCAGACCCAGCACTCGTCGTCCCGGAACACCCGCACCAACAGCCAGTCCTCGTCGCTCCCGTCGGAACTGCCATCCAGCCGGTCCAGGTCCCCGGTCATGAGATAGTCGGGGTGGAGGAAGTCGGCGTTGATGTAAACGTCGTACCGGGTGTCGGAGTCCAGCTCACGAGGGTTCTCCAGTTCGGTGACCGGAGGCAGGAACTCCCAGTCGTTCTGGAAGAGCTGGATGTTGCCGATCAGGCTCCTCATCGTCGTCCCGCTGTCGGCCTCGCGGGCGGCGATGCGGGCCCGTCCGATAGCCGGCAGGAGCAGCGCAGCCAGGATGCCGATGATGGCGATGACGGTCAGGAGCTCGACCAGGGTGAACCCCCCGAGCCGCCGACACACGAACTTCCGTCTCTGCATGATCTGACTCCTTTCGCCCGCGGGGCCACCAGCAACGGTGGGCCCAACCCTCAGCGACCCACTTCCTGAATCAGTGTCACCAGCGGGAGGAAGAGACTGATGACGATAAAGCCCACCGCGAGGCCCAGGGTCACGATGAGCAGCGGCTCCAGCAGGCTTATCATGCTGGCCACCATGTTGTCCACGTCTTCGTCGTAGGCGTCGGAGACCTTGATGAGCATCTTGTCCAGGTCACCGGTCTCCTCCCCCACGTCGATCATGTTGACGACCATGTCGTCACAGACCCGGCTCTGACGCAGGGGCTCGGCCACCGTCTCCCCCTCACGGATGGAGTCGTGGACACTACCGATAGCCTGGGCCACGACCTCGTTGCCGGTGGTGTCCCGGACGATGTTCAGGGCCTCCAGGATGGGCACGCCACTGGTGATGAGGGTACCGAGCATCCGGCAGAACCGACTGATCGAACTCTTGTTGACGATCTGCCCGAAGATGGGAATACGCATCTTGAGCAGGTCCACCACGTACCGGCCCCCGCGGTTCTTGCGGATGAGTTTGAGGGCGACGAACAGCGCCACGGGAATGATGATGACGAACAGGTAGTTGGTCCTCAGCCAGCTACTGATCGTGATCAGGGTCTTGGTCATCTGTGGCAGGTCGATCTTGAAGTCATCGAACATCTTTTGGAACTCGGGAATGATGAACATCATGATGCCGGTGAGGATGGCGCCGGCGATGGTGATGACCACGACAGGATAGATCATGGCCGCGATGATGCGCTTTTTCAGTCTCTCGCTCTTCTCTTTGAAGTCGGCCAGGCGCTGGAGGATGACGTCCAGGACACCGCCCGCCTCCCCGGCCCTGACCATGTTCACATACAGGCGGTCAAAGGCCTTGGGATGCTTGGCCAGGGCCTCGCTGAAGGTGGCCCCACCCTCGATGTCGTCACTGACGTCCATCAGGGCGTTCTTCAGGACGCCTGGACGCAGTTGGTTCTCCAGGATGCGGACGCTGCGGACGATGGGGAGCCCGGCATCCACCAGGGTGGACAACTGACGGGTAAACGTGGTGAGGTGCTTGGTCCTGACCCCACCGAAGGTCAGGGCCTTCTTGCGGACCGCCGGCGCGCCCGGCACCGCCCCCCGTCGCCGCCGACCCCCCTTCTCCGTCACACTGGTGGGGTAGTACTGCAGCTCACGAATCTTGTTGATGGCCTCGGTGCTGTTGGTCGCCTCGACCTCGCCTTTGACCTCTTGGCCGCCTGCATTGAGCGCCTGGTACTGAAACACCGGCATCACACACCTCCTACCGCTTGAGTGGCGGTGACCCGCTCATCACTCGCCTATATTATATCTCCTCGTCAATAGTAGCCCGGACGACTTCTTCGATGGTGGTGATCCCATCGTAGATGTGCAGCAATCCCGCCTGCCGCAGCGTGCGCATCCCCCGCTCGACGCCCGCCTGCCTGAGGACGTTCGTGGAGGAGCGCTGCATGATTATCTCCCGCAGACGGTCGTCCATGACCATGATCTCAAAGACACCGGTCCGTCCACGGTAGCCCGTACTCATGCACTGCTCGCACCCCTTGCCGTAGTAAAAGGTCCGGCCGGCGACCTGCTCGCGGGTGAGCCCCAGTTGCCAGAGCACCTCGTCGGTCGGCTCATATTCCTCTTTGCAGTTCTCACAGATGGTACGCACCAGCCGCTGGGCAACGATGCACTCCAGGGTGGCCGTTACCAGGTAGGGCTCCAGTCCCAGGTCCAGGATTCGGGTCACGGCCGAGGGCGCGTCCATGGTGTGCAGCGTCGAGAGCACGATGTGACCGGTGAGCGAGGCCTGGACGGCCATGTCTCCGGTCTCCTTGTCCCGGATCTCACCCACCAGGATCTTGTCGGGGTCCTGACGCAGGTAGTGGCGCAGCAGTCGGTCGAAGGTGACCCCGATGGCCTCGTTGGTCTGGACCTGAACCACCCCCTCCAGGTCGTATTCGATGGGGTCCTCGGCGGTGACAATCTTGACCCCCACCTCATTCAGTTCCTGCAAAGCGGCATAGAGGGTGGTGGTTTTGCCACAGCCGGTGGGCCCGGTCACCAGGATGATACCGTTGGGCTTGGCGATCTGGCTCCGGAACAGGTCCAGTTCGTCGGCCCGCATGCCCACCTGGTCGAGGTCCAACTGAACCACCGAACGGTCCAGCACCCGCAGCACCACACTCTCACCGAACATGGTGGGCAGGACCGAGACCCGCAGGTCCACCGGTCGGCCTTCGATGTTGAGCATGATCCGACCGTCCTGGGGCAGTCGACGCTCGGCGATGTCCAGGTCGGACATGACCTTGATGCGGCTGGCGATGGCGTTGGCCAGGTGCTTGGGTGGGGGGATCATCTCGTAGAGGATGCCGTCGATTCGCTGGCGGACGCGGTAGTCGTCCTCGTAAGGCTCGAAGTGAACGTCGCTGGCTCGCTCCCGCACCGCGGTCAGGATGATGTAGTTGACCAATCGGCGCACGGGGGCCGATTCGGCCATCTCCTCGGCGCTCTCCAGGTCGATGGTCTCGCCCGCGGGTCCCTGCCCGGAGACACCTTCAGCCTGGCCGAACTGCTCCAGCAGTCGCTCGATGCCCTCCTCCTCCTCGTGGTAGTACTTTTCGTGGGCTGCCAGGACCTCCTGCTCGTTGGAGACCGCACCCCGGACCTCACACCCCAGCAGTGTCCTCAGGTCGTCGAGGGTGGCCACGTTGAGGGGGTTGGCCATGGCCACGATGACGGTGGAACCGTCCCAGCGAATGGGCATCACTTTGTAGGTCGAGGCCACCGAGTACTCGACCCGCTCCACCACGTCCTTGGAGATCTCCAGGTTGGGTAGGTCAACCACCTCCATCCCGAACTGTTCACCGAGGGCCCCCATCAACTGCTCCTGCGAGATCAGGCCCATCTGCACCAGGATGGTCCCCAAGGCCCCGCCCTGATCCTTCTGCGCGGTCAGGGCGCGGGCCACCGCCTCTTCACCTACCAGCCCCCGCTGGACGAGAATCTCACCCAGGAGTTTACCGCCTCGTAGTGTGCCTATGGGAACCACGACTGTCACCTCCACTCAGAGACAGGCCCGTCAGAGGACCACGGGGACCTTCCCAGCACCTCAGCCCGACCGACCCGGTCGGCCGGGCGTTCGGCTTAGCCGCGGCTGCTCGCCGCTTCCTCGCGGGCCCGCAGGGCCTTCAGTTGGTTGATCTTGTCCATCAGTTCGTTAGGTTTGGCGGCCTTGAACAGGACGTCCTGTTCAGTGACCAGCCCTCGTTCGTAGAGTTGGAAGAGATGGTCGTCGAGCAGGATCATCCCGAACTTCTTACCCGTCTGGATGGAACTCTCGATGCGATACACCTTGTTTTCGCGAATCAGGTTCTGGATGGCCGGCGTGCAGTACATGAACTCGAAGGCGGCGATCAAACCGTCGCCCGCAGCCCGGGCCAGCAGCGCCTGGCTGATGACGGCAACAAGGGTCACCGACAACTGCACCCGAATCTGTGGTTGCTGGTCGATGGGGAAGGCGTCGACGATCCGGTTGATGGTGCCCTGGGCGCCGGTGGTGTGGACGGTGGCGAAAACCAGGTGACCGGTCTCAGCCGCGGTGATGGCGGCCATCATGGTCTCCAGGTCGCGCATCTCACCCACCAGGACCACATCCGGGTCCTGACGCAGCGACCGGCGCAGGGCTTCGGCAAAACTGGGCACGTCGATGCCGACTTCCCGCTGGTTGATGATGGACATCTTGTGGTTGTGGTAGTACTCGATGGGGTCCTCGATGGTGATGATGTGCCGGTCCACGTTGGTGTTGATGTAGTCGATCATGGTGGCCAAGGTGGTGGTCTTGCCGCAGCCGGTGGGGCCGGTGACCAGGATGAGTCCGCGGGGCTGAAGGCAGAGTTGCTTGACAATGGGCGGAAGCCCGATCTCCTCGAAGGTGAGGATGCGGTAGGGGATCAGACGCAGACACACGGTCACGTTGCCCCGCTGTTTGAAGACTGCGACCCGGAAGCGACCGGCGGTTCCGAAACTGAACCCGAAGTCCGTGGTCCCCACTTCCTGGAGTTCCTGCTGGTTGCGCTCGGGGGTGATGGCGCGCATCAGCGCCACCGTGTCCTCCGGGGTGAGCTCCTTGGTTTGCAGCGAGCGCAACTTCCCGTGCAGACGAATCACCGGTGGCCGACCCACCGTCAGGTGGAGGTCACTGGCGTCCTTGTCGATGACGGTCTGCAACAACCTGTCAATCAGCATGCCCATCGCTCTATGCTCCTTGCCTCCCAGCCAAACCGCGCCGGCCTCCGCCCATCACCTCACTGGGCAAAGCCACCGATCATCTCCGCTTCGACCTCGGCCTGAGTCACCCGCAGCACCTCGTCCAGGGTGGTGATGCCCGCTTCCACCTTCCGCAGGGCGTCCTCCCGCAGGGTGACCATCCCCCCGGAGCGCCGAGACTCTTCCCGCAGGTTGGCCAGCGGCGCCTGCTCGTGGGCCATCTGCCGAAGCGTCGGGTTCATCTCCACCAGTTCGAAAATGCCCATACGCCCGCGGTAGCCCGTGTCACTACACTGACCGCAACCGGCCCCCCGGTGGAAGGTGATCCGTTCCACGTCCGCCTCACTCAGCCCCGCCGAGCGGACCAGCGCCGGGTCCGGTTCGTATTCCTCCTGACACGCCTCGCAGACCCGCCGCACCAACCGCTGGGCCATAATCGCCTGGATACTGGAAGCCACCAGGTAGGGCGGCACCCCCATGTCGATCAGACGGGGCACCGCCGAGGGGGCATCGTTCGTGTGCAGGGTGCTGAAGACCAGGTGACCGGTCAGCGCAGCCTGGATGGCGATCTGGGCGGTCTCCTCGTCACGGATCTCGCCCACCAGGATGATCTCGGGAGCCTGACGGAGCATGGCCCGGAGGATGCCGACAAAGGTGAGTCCGATTTCTTCGCGCACCTGGACCTGGTTGATACCACCGATGTGGTACTCGATGGGGTCCTCGGCCGTGATGATCTTCCGGTCGGCGTTGTTCAGGGCCTGCAGGGCGCAGTACAGGGTGGTGGTCTTGCCACTTCCCGTGGGCCCGGTGACCAGGAAGATGCCGTTGGGCCGGGCGATGATGCGCTCGAACCGCTGCTGGTCGGAGGGGTCAAAGCCCAGGGCCGCCAGCCCGATGTTGATGGACTCCCGCTCCAGGATACGCAGGGCGATAGACTCACCGTGACGGGCGGGCACGGCCGAGACCCGCAGGTCCAGCTCCTTGCCCAGCGTCGTCATCCGGATGCGACCGTCCTGGGGTTGACGCTTCTCGGCGATGTCCATGCCACTCATCAGTTTGATTCGGCTGAGAACGGCCGGTTGCAGGCGCTTGGGTGGGTTCTCGATCTCGACACAGACACCGTCGACGCGGTAGCGGACGCGGAGCCGGGTCTCAAAGGGCTCCACGTGAATGTCAGTGGCCCGCATGCGCACCGCGTCGGTGATGAGTTTCTGCACGTAGCGGATGACGGGCGCATCGTCGGCCCCCGCCTCTTCCCCGGCCACGTAGACCCGAGTGCCCGTGTCTGCCTCGGTCCCCTCCAGCCCATCCAGCATCTGCTCCACCTCGGTCCCACCACCGAGCCGTCCGTAGAGACGCTCCATGGCCCGGCGAATGGCACTCAACGGCGCCAGCACCACCTCCACCTCGGCATTGAGCACGAAACGGAGATCGTCCAGCGCCTTGAAGTCCAGCGGCGTAAATGAGGCGACGGTGATGGTGCCGTCGCCCTGAGCCAGGGGCACCACCTCGTGCTTGCGCGCGATCGTCGCCGGCAGCAGGTCCACTACCGCCTCCGGGACCGTCAGTTTGTCCAGGTCCACCGCCTCCACATCCAACTGCTGGGCCAGTTCCCGGACCAGCTCCTCATCCGAGAGATACCCCAGCTGATAGAGGGCCAGGCCCACTTCCTGGGAACTGGCCCCAGCACCGGCTTTGACCTCGGCTTCCGCCAGGTGCTCCGGGCTCACCAAGCCGGCCGTGACCAACCGCTCGCCGAAACTTGTCGTAGGCACAGACATGTTCTCTCCTCCTGCCGACCCACACGGGAGGCATAGACACGCTTCCCCTGACGTACCGCCAAAAATTATACCGCTGAGCCCGTTCCCGTCAAGACTTTTTCAGCGCTTTTTCCTCTCCCGGAGACGGGGCCTGACCGGCCGGCTGCGTCCCAGCGGCTTTTGTGATTGACGGGGCGCTTTGGGGGAGGTAACCTAAGTTGTTTTGCTTGACCTCCCGGTAGCCCCTATGAGGTAGGGTGTCCCCGGTGCTCGCCGCCGGGGTCCGGTTGTCGCCGGCTGCACCGTCGGCTGCCGGGCGGTTTGTCTTGTAGTTGCAGCGCGTACGGTACCAACCTGCGGCAGGAGGAAATCATGGCAGCCAGGAGCAAGAAGTACGTCTACTTTTTCGGTGGCGGCAAGGCCGAGGGGAACACCACCATGAAGAACATCCTCGGCGGCAAGGGCGCCAACCTCGCCGAGATGACCAACATGGGTATCCCCGTGCCGCCGGGCTTCACCATCAGCGCCGAGGTGTGCTCCGAACTCCCCCAGCACGGGAGCGCCTGGCCCGCCGGGCTGGCCGAAGAGATCGATGCCAACCTGAAGGAACTTGAGCAACTCATGGGGCTGCGGTTTGGCGACCCCGAGGACCCACTCCTGGTTTCCGTCCGCAGCGGCGCCGCCGTCAGCATGCCCGGAATGATGGACACGGTCCTGAACCTGGGCCTCAACGAGGACGCGGTCAAGGGCCTCATCAAGAAGAGCGACAACGAGCGCTTCGCCTGGGATGCCTATCGCCGGTTCGTCAACATGTTCGGCGACGTGGTCATGGGCATGGAGCACGCCCACTTCGAGGAGATCCTCTCCGCCCACAAGGAGAAGGCCGGCGTCGAACTGGACACGGAACTCAGCGCCGAGCAGCTCAAGGCCGTAGTCCAGGATTACCTCAGGCTGTACGAGAAGGACACGGGCGAGCCCTTCCCCACCGACCCCAAGGAGCAACTGACCAAATCCATCAACGCCGTCTTCAACTCCTGGGGCAACCCCCGGGCCGTCCGCTACCGCCAGATAAACAAGATCACCGGCCTGGTCGGCACCGCGGTCAACGTCCAGGTTATGGTCTTCGGCAACCTGGGCGAGCACTCGGCCACCGGTGTCGCCTTCACCCGCGACCCGGCCACTGGCGAAAACCTCTACTACGGCGAATACCTCATCAACGCCCAGGGGGAGGACGTGGTGGCCGGCATACGTACGCCCCACCCCATGGCCGACCTCGAGCGCGAGATGCCTGAGATTTACCGGCAACTTGAAGACGTCCGCCACAACCTCGAGCAACACTACAAGGACATCCAGGACCTGGAGTTCACCGTCCAGGAAAACATCCTCTACATCCTGCAGACCCGAACCGGCAAGCGCACCGCCCAGGCCGCCCTCAAGATCGCCACCGACATGGTCAAGGAGGGCCTTATCGACAAGAAAGAAGCGGTCCTCAGGATGGACCCGGCCCAACTGGACCAGTTGCTCCACCCCATGTTCGACCCCCAGGCCCCCAAAGAGGTGGTGGCCAAGGGCTTACCGGCCAGTCCCGGTGCCGCGACCGGACGCATCGTCTTCAATGCCGAGGACGCTGAGGCCTGGGCCGCTCGCGGTGAACGGGTCATCCTGGCCCGCACCGAGACCTCACCCGAGGACATCGGTGGCATGGACGCGGCCCAGGGCATCCTCACCAGCCGGGGGGGGATGACCAGCCACGCCGCTGTGGTCGCCCGCGGTATGGGCAAGTGCTGCGTGGCCGGCTGCGGGGCCTGCGTCATCGACTACGAAGCCGGTAAAGCCGCCATCGGCGGCCGGGAGGTGAAGGAAGGGGATTACATCAGCCTGGACGGCTCCACCGGCGAGGTGATGCTTGGTGAGGTGCCCACCGTGGAGCCGACCATCAGCGGTGAGTTCGCCGAACTGATGGGCTGGGCCGACGAGTTCCGTCGCCTCGGTGTCCGGGCCAACGCCGACACCCCCGAGGACGCTGAGAACGCCCTTCGCTTCGAGGCCGAGGGCATCGGGCTGACCCGCACCGAGCACATGTTCTTCGGTGAGGGCCGCATCGAGCACGTTCGCCAGATGATCTTAGCCGCTCCGGACGTGCGCCTGCTCCGTCGGCGCATCGCCGGTCTGGAAGCCGACCTCGACCGGGTCTCGGGCGAGCGGGCTGAAGCCCTGCAGAAAGAGATCGCCGAACTGAAAGAGCAACTGGCTGAGCCCCTGGCACTTTACCAGGGCGCCCTTGACACCATCGAGCCCATGCAGCGGGGCGACTTCGAGGGCATCTTCCGGGTCATGGCCGGTAAACCCGTCACCATCCGCCTCATCGATCCGCCCCTGCACGAGTTCCTCCCCCAGGAAGAGCCGAGCCAGCGCCAGATGGCCGAACAGATGGGGATACCCATCGAGAAGATCCAGGACATGGTTGAGCTACTCCACGAGACGAACCCGATGCTCGGGCACCGAGGCTGCCGACTGGGCATCACCTACCCGGAGATCACACAGATGCAGGTGCGGGCCATCATCGAGGCAGCCATCAACGTCAAGAAGGAAGGCATCGACGTCCACCCCGAAATCATGATTCCGCTCATCGGCACGGCCGAGGAGTTCAACCTCCAGCGCGCCGAGGTGGACGCAATCGCCAAGGAACTCTTCGAGGAGAACGGTGTCGAGGTGGACTACCTGACGGGGACGATGATAGAGATCCCCCGGGCCGCCCTCACCGCCGACAAGGTCGCCGAGGGGGCCGAGTTCTTCTCCTTCGGTACCAACGACCTCACCCAGATGACCTTCGGCTACAGCCGGGACGACGTCGGCACCTTCGTCCCCGAGTACGTCGAAAGGCAGATCCTGAAGGACGACCCCTTCCAGGTACTGGACCAGGAAGGTGTCGGAGAGCTGGTGGAGCTGGGCATCGAGCGCGGCCGAAAGACCCGACCCGATCTCAAGGTCGGTATCTGTGGCGAGCACGGGGGCGAGCCCGCTTCGGTGGGCTTCTGCCACCGGGTGGGGATGGACTACGTCAGTTGCTCGCCCTTCCGGGTGCCCATCGCCCGCCTGGCCGCCGCCCACGCTGCCTTAGCCGACGAGAAGTAGCAGACTCGGCCCTGTTGCGCGTGGGGTCCGCAGGGCATAATAGCACCGCGACCGGGTCACTTACCCCGCGGGCCCCGGCTGGCCTTGGCAACATACACCCCCAGGGTGGTTTCGAGCGAGCGGATGACTCACGCATCCTTTGTGACAAAGCGCTCACCCCAGGCTCCCGGGGCCAATGCGGCCTCACCTGGCTCCCCCGCGCGGGGCCCTCGCACATCTACCGCAAGCGACGAGCCGCTCCTTGATGAACTGTATCTGCTCACCGGTGAGAACTATGCCCGCTGTAACCAGTGTGGACGGTGTACCGCAGGCTGCCCCTTGGCCGGTGACATGGACCACTCCCCTGCCCGGGTGCTGAGACTGCTCCAACTGGGCCAGGTGGAGCGGGCCTGTCGGTCGCTGGCCATCTGGTTCTGCGTCAGTTGCCAGGTCTGTACCACCCGCTGCCCCCAGGAAGTGGACATCGCGGGCACCATGGACGCGCTCAGGGAACTGGCTCGGCGACACCGCCTCGAGCATCCAGGCGGCCGGGACATACTGGCTTTCCACCGGAGCCTGCTCCGGGTGGTTCGTCGCTACGGTCGGCTGCACGAGTTTCCGCTTATCCGCAGTTACAAACTCCGTACCGGGCACCTGCTGCAGGACGTTCTGGTGGCTCCCCGCATGTTCATCCGGGGGAAGATCCGCCTGCTTCCTCGGAAGATCGCGGGCGCCGAGGCCGTGCGCCGGCTGTTCGACCGCAGTGGGGTCTCGCTCTGAAGGAGCAACGGATGCGCATCGGCTACTATCCGGGCTGTTCGCTCACAGGCAGCGCCATCGACTTCGACATCTCGGTGCGTGCCCTGGCCGAGGCGCTGGGTGACGAACTGGTCGAACTTGACGACTGGTCCTGCTGCGGAGCCACCGCTGCCCACGCCCTCAGCCGGGACCTGGGGCTGGCGCTCCCCGCCCGGAACCTGGCCCTCGCCGCGCACCAGGACCTGGAGCGAGTGCTCGCGCCCTGCGCCGCCTGCTTCAATCGCCTGCTCGTTACCGCCAACACCCTGGCCGAAAACGCTGAGGAGCGCGCCCACATCGAGGACGTCATCGAGATGCCTTTGGGCGAGACGCCTGCGGTCTGGAACCTGGTGCAGTACCTCCAGGCTCACGGCGTGGAAGGGCTCGCCGAGCGGGTCCGACGACCGCTCACCGGCCTTCGTCTGGGCTGCTACTACGGGTGCCTGTTGCTTCGGCCGGCCGGGCTCATCGGCTTTGACGACCCCGAGCAGCCCACCTCGATGGAAACTATCGTTGAGGCCCTGGGCGCTGAGCCGGTGGACTGGCCTCTGCGGAACGAGTGTTGTGGCGGGGGCTTCACCGTCAGCAAGCCCGAGGCCGTCATCACGTTGGCCGGGGCGGTTCTGGAGAACGCCGTCTCCTGCGGAGCCCAAGCCGTGGTCACGGCCTGCCCGATGTGCCACACCAATCTCGACATGCGCCAGCGCGCCATCGAACGCGCCCTGGGCAGGCGCCTCAATCTTCCCATCTACTATTTGAGCGAGGTCGTGGCCTGGGCCCTGGGCGTCCCCGGGGAGGCCCTGGCCCTGGAGAAGCACCTGGTCTCTACACCTGAGCCCGGCGCTTTGCTCTGCGCTGTGTCCGGAAAGGTTCAAGGCTGATGTCGCGCGTGGGCGTCTTTGTCTGCCACTGTGGCGAGAACATCGCAGGCACGGTCGACGTGGCCGCGGTCACCGAAACGGCCCGAGAGATGCTGGGCGTCGCCCACGCCGAGCACTACGCCTACGTCTGCTCCGACCCCGGTCAGGAACTCATCCGCGCAGCTATCGGCCAACATCGCCTCACCGGCGTCGTCGTCGCTGCCTGCTCCCCACGGATGCACGAAACGACCTTCCGACGAGCCGCGGCCGAGGCCGAACTCAACCCCTACCTCCTTGAGATGGCCAACATCCGCGAGCACTGCTCCTGGGTGCACCGCGACCCCCAGGTGGCTACCGCCAAGGCCATCGACCTGGTACGGATGGCCGTCGCTCGCGTGCTCCGAAACGAACCCCTCCACACCATCACCGTCCCCGTCACCCACCGGGCCCTGGTCATCGGCGGCGGCATCGCCGGCATCCAGGCGGCCCTGGACATCGCCGCTGTGGGCCACGAGGTCGTCCTCGTCGAACGGGAGCCCTCCGTCGGCGGGCGCATGGCCCAACTGTCGGAGACCTTTCCCACCCTCGACTGCTCCCAGTGCATCCTCGCCCCCAAGATGGTGGAGGTGGCCCAGAACGAGAACGTCAAACTCCTCACCTACGCCGAGGTGGAGGAGGTTTCGGGCTACATCGGCAACTTCCAGGTGACGGTGCGCCTGCGACCCCGCTACGTCGATGCCGACAGATGCACCGGCTGCGGCCAATGCGAAATCGAGTGCCCGGTCGGAAAGGGCGCGAACGTCCGGAGCGAGTTCGATGATCGCCTTCCCCAGAGTCACCGCTCGGCCATCTACCGACCCTTTCCGCAGGCCCTGCCGAACCTCCCCGTCATTGACCCTGAGACCTGCCTGTACTTCCAGAAAGGAACCTGCCAGGTGTGTTCTCAGGTCTGTGCCGCCGGGGCGATCGACTACGAGCAGGAACCCCGTACCACAACTGTGGAGGTCGGTGCCATCGTGGTGGCCACGGGGCTGGGCCTGGTCAGAGCCGCGCTCTATGGCGAGTTCGGTGGCGGCCGATATGCCGACGTCATCACCGGGCTTCAGTTCGAACGCTTGCTTTCGGCGGCCGGGCCGACCGAGGGAGAGATTCGGCGGCCCTCCGATGGGCGGGTACCCCGGCGGATTGTTTTCCTTCAGTGCGTCGGGAGCCGCGACCCAGCGAAGGGGTTCCCCCACTGCTCCAAGGTCTGCTGCATGGCCACGGCCAAGCACGCTACCCTTTACCGACACAAGGTCCCCGAGGGTGAGGCGGTGGTTTTCTACATCGACATCCGCTCGGCCGGGAAAGACTGCGAAGAGTTCGTTCGCCGGGCCATCGAAGAGGAAGGCGCGCTCTACCTGCGCGGACGGGTCTCAAAGGTCTATCCCGAAGGAGACCACCTGGTGGTGCTGGGAGCCGACACCCTGTCCGGGGAGCCGGTGCGAACGGAAGCGGACCTGGTGGTCCTGGCCATGGGCCTGACGGCCCAACCCGACGCTGCCGGCTTGGCCCAGACCCTGGGGCTGACCGTTGATAAGCAGGGCTTCTTCACCGAGGCCCATCCCAAGTTGCGTCCGCTGGAGACCAACGTGCCGGGCATCTTCTTAGCGGGCGCCTGTCAGGGCCCCAAGGACATTCCCGAATCCGTGGCCCAGGCCTCCGGAGCCGCCAGCAAGGTCCTGGCCCTCTTCGCCCGCCCGGAACTGGAACGCGAGCCGCTTATCGCCCGGGTGGATGAGCGCACGTGCGTTGCCTGTTGGAGCTGCATCGAGGCGTGTCCTTACGACGCCATCGAAGAGGCCGAGGTGAGAGGGGCGGAGGGCCCTGGGCCCGTGGCCCGCGTCAACGAGGGCAAGTGCCAGGGCTGTGGTCTCTGTGCCGCTGTCTGCCGAAGTCACTCCATCGACTTAGCCGGCTTCACCGACCAGGAGATGGCCGCCGAGATTTCCGGAGCCCTGCCGTGACCGGGCCTGCTCAGGCATCGGGTGACCAGGCCGGCGGCTTCGAACCCCGCCTGGTGGCTTTCCTCTGCAACTGGTGCACCTACGCCGGCGCCGACCTCGCCGGCACGACCCGTCTTCGCCACGCCAGCAACGTCCGCATCATCCGTGTGCCCTGCACCGGGCGGGTGAGTCCGGAGATGCTGCTCAAGGCCTTCGAGCAGGGGGCCGACGGGGTGCTGGTCTCGGGCTGCCATCCCCAGGACTGTCATTTTGCTTCAGGGAACCTGACCGCCCGTCGGCGCTGGATTGTGCTGCGCAGGTTAGTGGAATTCGTGGGCATCGACCCCAGGCGGATGCAGTTCGCCTGGGTGTCTGCCTCCGAAGGCCGAAAGTGGGCCGACCTGGTCGATGAGGTCGTCGCCCGGCTGCGCCAGGCCGGTCCGTTTACTGAATACCATCGCCTGGACCGTATGCCCGTGAGCCTATAATGACAATCGAAGAGGTCGGAGACCAAACCGAGACCGACACGCTGACGTCGGCCGTCCGCGACCGGGCGCGGGACCTCTTTGAATCGGACTCCGTCCGGGTGGTCCTGGGCTGGCGAGCCACCGGGAACACCGGTCGTCCACAGCCAGGCATCTTTACCAAAGAGCAACTGAGTGACCTCGTCGTCGAGGCCGAGGCCGGTGTCAATCTGGCAGTCTACCTGAACCGCCCTGAGGTCCGCCGACGTTTTCCCGTGGCCCTGGTCGCCCGGCCAGGCGACGTGCGCAGCATGGTCGTCCTCATCCAAGAGGGCCAACTACGGGAGGAAGACGTGAAGGTCATCGCCCTTGACGCCGAGGCTCCTTTACTCCTCCCGGGTGATCGGCTCACTGAGCTGCTCCCCTGGCTTCGGGAACACTATCCCACCCGCGACTTCAGTGACGACCTGCTTGCACCCGTGCGGGAGGTGGAAGGGCTCTCCCTGCCCACGCGTTGGCAGTATTGGAAGGAGCAGTTTGCCCGCTGCCTGCGCTGCTACGCCTGCCGGGAGGCCTGCCCGCTGTGCTACTGTGAGCGCTGCATCGTCGAGCAGGGCCACCCCCAGTGGCTGGAGCCGAGCGCCCACCAGCGAGGCAACTTGGCCTGGAACATCATCCGGGCCCACCACCTCGCCGGCCGATGCACGTTGTGTGGCGCCTGCGAAAGCGCCTGCCCGGTGGACATCCCCCTGATGACGCTGAACCGAATGCTCGCCCGCCACGTGTGGGAAGAGTTCGGCTACGCCGCGGGCCTCGACCCGGACGCTCCCTCGCTGCTCTCCACCTGGCAGGCCGACGATTCCAACGAACTCTTCAGGTAGCTGATGAACGACCTCACTTTGGGACGAGAACGGCTGCGCGACCTGGTGGCAGGCCTGCTGGAGGCCTACCC
>CBDVDV010000077.1:0-15601 GCA_965372835.1 uncultured bacterium
GGACAACTCCGCACCTGGGGGCTGAACAGCCTGGCCGGCTGGAGCAACCTGTGGCACTACTCCAGGTACAATACGGCCCGCGCCGGCGAGGGTAAGCCCACGATGCCCCTGTTCTACTGCCTCAACTTTCACCTCGGGGCCGGGGAGCAGTTCGACGCCCTCACCGACCGCAACGGTCACCAGAAGTCCGGCGACCACGGCTTCCCCGACCCCTTCGACCCGCGTTTCAGAGCCGTCATCGCCCAGCGGGTCCGCCAACGAGTCGAACTGGTGGCGGAGCAGCCCTGGTTCGCGGGGTGGTTCGTCGACAACGAGATGGACTTCGACCAACTCTACCGGTATGTCTGGAGTCGACATTGCGCCGAGGCCCTGCTGGCCCACCTGAAACAGAAGTACGCGACCATCTCGGCGCTCAACGCTCGATGGGGTACCCACTTCGAAGGTTTTGAGGCCCTGGCGCGGGAGAAGCCGGAGCCGGAGGGCCAGGCGGGACCCGTGTATGAGGACTTCCTTGAGTTTGAGCGGGTACTGGTGGGGCAGTACGTGCAGGTGTCCATCGAAGCCGTCCGGGCCTACGACCAGAACCACCTCATCTGCTCAAACCGCTACATGATGAGCGGACTTCCTCACTGGATGAGGACCATCGACCTGGCGGGCGCGTACGATGTCGTGGCCGTGAATCTGTATCCCATGAACCGCACGCCCGGCCTGGGCGATAGTGCGGTGACCGTCCTGCGGACCGTGCACCAGCGCACGCGCCGGCCACTCCTTATCACCGAATGGAGCGTGGCGGCCCTGGACAGCGGGTTGTACGAGATGGACCGGCAAGCCCCCCTTGACTGGTCGTGGCCGCGGGCCGTGGCCACTCAAGACCTGCGGGCGGCCCAGGCCGCGCGGGTGACGGCGGACTACTTCAACCTGCCTTTCGTGGTGGGGTCACACTGGTTCACCTGGCGGGACTTCGACAGCGATGAGCGGCAGGCCAATCGGGGACTCGTCCGCGCCGATGGCCGACCGTGGCCAACGCTGACCCGTGCGCTCACGGAGGTCCACACCCGCATCGGTGAGCACATGCGAGCAAAGTAGCGCTTCGGTGGAGAGGGATGGGAAAAGACGGACGTCACCGGCACACTGCGCCGTCGCCTAATCCTCTTCCAGATTGAGCCAGGCTATCTCCTCGGCCGTCAGTTCGACGTGCAGCGCGGGCAATGAGGTCCTGGTCTCTTTGAGCCCTCGAGGCCCGATGATGGCGAAAGTGGGGAAGGGGCAAAGGACGTAGGCCCGTAGGCCGGCCTCCCGCCCCGCCCTGGGACCTTGCGCGCTCTCGTTTCCGTATCCGGTTTAACGGAACGCACGGCTGCGGTCGCCAAGGGCACACTCGGGCAGTAATAGTACGAGCCCCTCGCGGGCATCGAGATCGTCAGCCAGGCCTGTAGCCGACAGTTCTGCCTTCTGCTTGCCTCCGCCCTTCAGACGTGAAGGGCGTTGCTCGGGCGGCCGCCGGGCCGGCGCCGAAGAAAAAGTTCCAGAAAAGTGCTTGACAGCCGGGGCAGGATATGCTACTATCTTTACCGAGTAAGTCGGGAAGGACAGAGAGCCATGATATCACAGAAGTGTCAGTACGCCTTGCGGGCTGTCTTCGAACTGGCCAAGCACTACGGTGATGGACCGGTGAAGATAGCCCAGGTGGCCACGGTGCAGGCCATCCCTGCTCGCTTTCTGGAGGTGATCCTGAGCCAACTCAAGCAGGGAGGTTTCGTGGAGTCGCGGCGAGGCAAGGAGGGAGGCTATCTTTTGGCTCGTCCGCCCCAGGAGCTGACAACAGGCGGGGTGATACGCTTCATCGAGGGACCGGTGGGGCCGGTGGCCTGTGTGGAGGGCAGCGCCGCGGAGGAGTGCCCCATCTACGATCACTGTGTATTCCTCCCCATGTGGGAGAAGGTGCACCAGGCCATGGTGGCCGTGTACGATAGTACGACGTTACAGGATCTGCTGGACGAAGAAGCCAGGATGACAGGCGAATATGCGCCGTCGTACGCGATTTGAGGGTAGAGGCGGTTTTTTTTCTGTCCCATTTGCTACTAAACCTGTGGAGACACTTCTATAACTTGTAACCGGCCATAGTCGTTGATGAAGGAGGCCGGGCATGGCTCTCCCGGTTGTCGAAGAAGCCTACAACGAATACGGCGACCGCCTGGTCGTGACCAATAGCCCGGGTGAGGGCCCTATGGCCGTCCGGTACCTGGCCAAAGGCGTCAGCCCGGACATCCGCGGCTTCATCGTCACCACCCGGTTCAAGCACACGGAGACCAAGCTGTTCATGCGCCGAAAGGAGTGACACGACAATGGAAGGGCTAGCGAGTCCGTGGTGGACCCTTGTCCTGCTGGGTACCTGTGCCGGCCTTTTGAGCGGCGCCCTGGGGGTAGGGAGTGGAACGGTGCTCATCCCTGGGCTCGTCCTCGTCCTGCTGTTACCGCAGAAGGTCGCGCAGGGAACGGCCTTGGCGGTTATGGTTCCGATGGTGCTTGTCGGCGCTATCCGCTACAAGATGAATCCTGAAATCGAAATCAGCACGTTGTACGTCGGACTGCTTGCCGCCGGCGCCGTGGTGGGCGCCCTGCTCGGAGTGGAGTTGGCGCAACATCTGTCCGGTGACTTGCTCAGGAAGGTTTTCGCGATCTTCATTGTGATCGTCGGTGTCAGGATGCTCTGGACAGCCCCTAGGACAAGGGAACGGTCTCGCGCAGGCGGCCCGGCCACACTTGAGGTGAGGCTCCTCGACACGACAGAGGGAGAAGCTGATGACGGGGGGTAATGGCCCAACAGTGAGCGTGTTCTCAGCCCGAGCGTGTGCCGCACCGCTGGAGGAAGCGGCGAAACTGTTTGAGGCGCAGACGGGCACGGCGGTGGAAATCAGCGTCTGTAGTCGCCACTGCGCGCAGCCGGTTGCCGAAGAGGCGACGGGCACTACCGGGGGCGACGACTTTTTGTTGGAGATCGCCGAGGCCGCCATACACGATCTCGCTATCAGCGGAGCGGAGTACCTGCTGGATGACGGGGAGGTGCGCGGAATCGTTCAAAAGGGCCAGCGTCGCACCATTGCATACCGGCGTTCTGCCATTCTTGTACCGAAAGGAAATCCCGAGAGTATCGGCTCCGTAGCGGATATGGCGAGGCCCGGCGTGCGCGTGGGCATCTCAGTTATCGACTGCCTCAAGGGACTCTGGGAGGACATCTGTGCGCGGCTCGGGCTGCTGGAAGAGATTCGTCGTAACATCGTCTATCACGCGAATGGCTGCATTGCCATCGTCGAGGCGGTGGCAGAGGGTAAGGTGGGCGCGGCGTTCGGGTGGACGGCCTTCGAACACCTGGCGCCCGGACGAATAGAGATCGTCGAAATGCCCGAAGAGCAACAGGTTCTGAGGGGCACAGGGGTGGCGCTGTTGACGTTCGCCCGTCGGCCTGAGCAAGCCATGGCGTTCATGGATTTTCTGGCATCGCGCGAGGCGCGAGCCTGCTACGAACGGTACGGGTGGGTGGTTCCGAGACAAGGGGCTTAGGACCCTTGCCTGCGCCCGGGGGTGCGGAGCGTACTACGCGGGACGTGTGAAGTCTCACGTGCTGATGTCTGGGAGGAAGGGACGTACTCAGCCACATCCACTCCATGAGGAGCAGACCTCTTGGCGAAGGCGATTCTGCTGCTTTCAGGCGGCCTCGATAGCACCTTGGCCGGAAAACTGTTGCTGGAGATGGGAATCGAAGTTGAGGCCATCAACTTCGTCTCCCCCTTCTGTCGGTGCACGCCCAGATCATTAGGATGCCCGGCCGGTAAGTGGGCGGCTGAGCAGTTGGGCATTACCGTGCGTGTGCTTGCCTGCGGACCGGATTACTTGGAAGTGGTCAAGCATCCGAGGTTCGGCCGAGGCAAGCGTATGAACCCCTGCTTGGACTGCCGAATATACATGTTCTCTCGTGCCCGGACCTACATGACCGAGCGCGGCGCCGATTTTGTGGCCACGGGCGAGGTCCTGGGGGAGCGCCCCATGTCGCAGCGTCGGCAGGCGATGGCTCTCATCGAGCGCGAGTCAGGCCTCGAGGGCCTCATCGTCCGTCCGCTGTCTGCACAACTGCTCCCGCCGTCCCTGCCCGAGAAAGGGGGTCTCGTGGACCGTGCTCGGCTGCAGGCGATCCGCGGCAGGTGCCGCCGGCCGCAGATGCAGTTGGCAGATGAGTTGGGCATTAAGGACTACCTCTGCCCGGCGGGAGGGTGTCTTTTGACCGACCCCGAGTTCTCAGCGCGCTTTCGAGACCTGCTGGAACACGAGCCGGACTTTGGCATGGAAGATGTGCATCTGCTGCGGCTTGGGAGGCACTTCCGCCTGCCCAGTGGCACGAAGGTCGTCGTGGGGCGCAAGCAGGAGGAAAACGATGCCATCGAGCGCGCCGCTCAACCGGACGACGTGCTTCTGGTGCCCATAAATGTGCCCGGTCCCAGCGTTCTTTGTCGCAGGTCGTCACTGGCAAGTGACCTGGCGCTCGCCGCCGGCCTTTTGGCGGCATACACTAAGAACCCGGAGGGAGTCCACGTGGGGGCAAGAGACAGCCGTAACGGCGAGAAGCGTATGGCCCCTAAGGACCTCGCTCCCCTGAGCCGGGACGCGGCGGCTCAATGGCGGGTGGGTGCGCGGCAACGGTCGCGAAGGGCACATCGAGCATCCGCTTGGGAGCAGGAAGGAGATGACTGCCACCCCGGAGTTTTCGGGAGGTAAGGGGAAAATGAGCAACGGTGTGAAACGAGAGCACCTGAGAGCCAACCCAGCCTTGCGCCGCTTTGATGACATCCGCGAGTTGGTCGCAAGCCCGGCAAACCCGACGCCTCTGGTTAGAGCAGCGCGAGTGGCAGACCAGGAGACATTTGAGTTGTACCTGAAGCTGGAGTGGTTCAATCCGTTCGGCTCGGTCAAGGACCGCGCCGCCCTCTACATGCTGGAGGGCATGGAAGAGCGGGGTCTCCTGGACGGCAAGAAACTGGTGGAACCCACCTCGGGCAACACGGGCATTGCCCTGGCGGCTCTGGCGGCACTGAGGGGTACCAAACTTACGGTGACCATTCCCGAAGGGGTGCCCGAGGAGAAGAAACTTCTCCTGCGCATGCTGGGCGCCGAGGTGTGGCCCACGCCGGATGACCTCTGCCCCATCGATCACCCCAAGGACGGGGCCATTGCCCTGGCCCATTCCTTCGTCCGCGGCGAGGCCCAGGAGGGCGAGTACGTCATGCCCAACCAGTATGAAAACCCGGACAACGTGCGCGCTCACTATGAGACGACGGGCCCGGAGATCTGGAACCAGACCGAAGGGCAGGTAAAGTTCTTCTTCGTCGGTCTTGGCACCTGCGGGACGCTGACCGGCGTGGGACGCTACCTCAAGGAGAAGGACCCCAGCATCCAGGTCATCGCCATCGAGCCCCAGAAGGGACACCGGCTGCCGGGACTGAAGAACCTGGAGGAGTCGAAGCCCCCGGCCATTCTGGACCGAAGCGTCATCGACCACGTGATCCGCGTAGACGATGGGCCCGCTTACGCCATGACCAAGCGCCTCTTCCGGGAGGAGGGCCTGATAGTGGGGCCCTCCACGGGCGCCATCGTGCACGCAGCCGTCCAGTTCGGCCAAGGCAAAGAAGGGGTGGCCGTGGCCATCTCCCCGGACAGTGGCTTCAAGTACGCTAGTTTCTTCGCTGACGTGCTTGGTGACGAGGGGAAGCCGAAGTTGTGAACGCCGGGGCTTGCCACGCCCGGCCCTGACTGGACTGGGAAGCCCGTACCCGACCCCGAGGTCTACGACAAGCAGGTAACACCCGATGCAAACGATCTTCAATCTGCCGAAGACCTTGCCGGAAGATTTGAAGAGGTTCAAGCAGGAAACGGCCCGGTTCAAGAAGGGAGAGATCTCCCCGGCTGAGTTTCGCGCCCTTCGCGTCCCCCAGGGCGTTTACGAACAGCGGGAAGAAGGGGCTTTCATGCTCCGGGTCCGCTTGCCCGCGGGCGCTGTGCTGCCCCATCAGATGAGGACGTTGGCCAGCGTCGCCCGGAAACATGGAAACGGCATTCTCCACGTCACTACCCGCCAGGACATTCAGGTCCACCGTGTTGCCCTCGATCGCATCCATCCCGCCCTCCTGGAGCTCTACGGTGCGGGGCTTTCCACCAAAGGCGGCGGTGGCAACACCGTGCGCAACGTCACCGCCTGCTACCATGCCGCTGTCTGCGCCCGCGAGGCGTTTGACGTGGCACCGTATGCCATCGCCTTGACCGAGTTTCTCCTGCCCGACCCGCTCAGTTACCAGTTGCCCCGCAAGTACAAGATCGCCTTCTCCGGCTGCGGCCGGGACTGCGCCGGCGCCACGGTGAACGATCTGGGCTTCATTGCCAAATGCCGAAACGGCACCCAGGGATTTGCCGTCTATGCGGGTGGGGGCATGGGCGTCTACAGCCGGGTGGCCGACCTGTTAGAGGAGTTCATACCAGCATCGGAGTGCCATTTGCTGGCCGAGGCCGTGAAGCGTGTTTTCGACCAGCACGGCAACCGCAGGGACAAGCGCAAGGCGCGCCTGCGCTTCCTCATAGACCGAATCGGGTTCGACGCCTTTCGCGAACTCTATGAACAGGAGCTCGAGGAGCTGCGGCGGAGCCCGCTCGCCGGCCCCGAGATCCGATCCCTGACTCCCGGGGAGCCGTTGACGAAAAGGAAGTCCGCTGAAGGACCCCCGGCAGAAGGCTTTGACGTCTGGCGAAAAACGAACGTGCTGCCGCAGAAGCAGGCCGGCTACTTCCTGGTGCAAATCCCTCTCCCTCTGGGCGACATCCGGGCGGACACGATGGAGTCCCTTGCCGATAGCGTGGAAGTTAACGGCGAAGGAATGCTGCGAACGACGCAGTGGCAGAATGCGGTCATCCGCTGGGTGCATGAGTCCGAACTGGCCCAGTTGCACGCCGGGCTCGCCGATATCGGTTTGGCTGATAGTCCCCCGGTTGTCCTGCGCGACCTGATCGCCTGCGCCGGGGCTTCCACCTGCCGGCTTGGCATCTGTCTATCGCGCGGCCTGGCCAGGGCCATCGCAGACCAGCTCTCTCGGAGAGATGTGGACCTGGATGGGCTCGGCGACCTACGGGTCCACATCAGTGGCTGCCCCAACTCTTGCGGGCGACACCCCATCGCTCAGGTCGGTTTCTTCGGCGCCGCCCGCCGGGTGGCGGGTCGGCTCGTCCCCCACTATGTGCTTCAACTGGGCGGGAGAGTGGAGGAGGGTCGCAGCACGCTGGCCAGTGGCAAGCAAGCGATCCCGGCCCGAAATGTGCCCAGCTTTCTCACCGAGCTCGTCAGCGAATTCCTGGCTTCTCCTCAGGCTCCTGATTTTGAGGCCTTTCTCAATGCCGGCGGCAGAGAGACCGCTGAGAGTTTTGCCCGTAAGTACAGGGACGTGCCCGATTTCGAGGAAGACAAGAACTACTACTTCGACTGGGGGGCAGTCGACTTGTTCTCACTGCGGGGTCGCGGGCCGGGAGAATGCGGTGCCGGCGTCTTTGACCTGATCGAAGTGGACCTCGCCGGCGCCGGCGAGGCCCTCAGCGAATCTCGGCGCTTCGCTGCTGCCGCCCTGGCGGCGCGGGCCCTGCTGGTCACTCGAGGGGAACAACCGGACGACGACTTGGAAGCCTTCCGTCTCTTTCGAGAGCACTTCCTGGAGACGGGGCTCATCGACCGAAGGCTGGAAGGGGTAATCGCCGCCGCTGCCCGCAGCGCCGCTGAGCCGGACCCGGAGCAGGCCTTCGAGGCGGACCCGGACGACGTGGCCTCCCTGGTTGCTGCCGTCACGAACCTCTACGACACCATGGATCCTTCCCTCCGCTTTTCCGTTCCGAAAACGTCAGCGGAATCGCCTTCCTCAGGCGCCTCTGCCGAACTACCGGCGGACGTCTCTCACGACTTTCGGGGTGTGGTTTGCCCACTCAACTACGTCAAGACCAAACTCGCCCTCGGGCAGATCGAGCCCGGTCAGACGCTCCTGGTCCTCCTCGACGAGGAGGGCGCAAGAAACGTACCGGAGAGCGCCGCGCAGGATGGGCACGAAGTCCTTTCGGTGACCCGCGAGGGCAGCCACTGGAAAGTGCTGATCCGAAGGAAGCAGTGAACGGGAATTAAACAGGAATGCCTGCCGAACCGGTAGGCGTCATCTGACTATGTCCGCGCAGCCCTTGCGGGGCCCCCTATGTTGCTCTGTGGCCGACCCGCCACCTGAGTCAGCTCACGGAGGTGATGCACGCGCCCTTGCGCCGCTGCCAGCACCTCACAAAGAGATCGCGCTTCCCGTCGAAGCGCCCGCTCGAAGACCATTCCCATTGGGGGGTCGTAGAGCGCCGCCGATGGACCCCCGCTCACCGCGGCCACACAGCCCACAACCACTGCCCATTTCCCGGCCTCCGCCTGGGCGAGGAGACTCTTTGCCACCGGCGACGGGGAACCGAGCCACGGCTCGGCCAGTATCAGCCAACGATGTCTGGGCGCCCACCGGAAGGCGGAGACTATCTGAGCCAAAGTCCCATTTCCCTCGCTGACGGGCGGGAGGGAGAAGACCCACTCCCTCTCACTTACGGGGGGTGCTGAGGCGCCCTCGCCCCCGGGGCCGAGGAGCACTACTCCCGGCTCCAAAGAAGTGAAAGGGGGGAGGGCCGAGGCCGACGGCAGGCGATGGGCGAGCTCCCGGACGTGGTGGCTCCCGGGTGCGCTGCAACGTCGGGCTTGTATCGGTTCGTTAGAGCCGAGAGGCGCGTTTTCGGGTCTGTCTGAGTTGGCGAGCAGTCCCACTTTGACTGGGAGAACCCGATGAAAGTCCTTCAGCAGTTGGCGTATTGTGGCCAGTGCCCGTTGGGGCCGCTGGGCGTCGCGCGGAAGGACATCCAGCACCTCCGACAGCCCTTCGGGAGGATGAGAGCCATCGCCTGACAGAAGCCAGAGTTTGGGAACTGCAGAACCCTTGTGCCCCTCCACTATGACCAAGTCGCTCGTCCTGCCCAGCAGTTCCACGGCTTCCTCCAGCCGGCTGACCTCGGAGCTGCCTTGCGGCTCCGCGTGCCAGCGGGCGAACGTCTGGGTGGAATCGTGGGCCAAGAGGTCGGCCCCCGCCCGGTAGAAGCGATCGGTGTCCTTGCCCCTGGTGTCCAAACTTAAGCGGTGAGCGTCGTGCTTGATGACAGCCACCGAAAGGCCCTCCGCCACGAGGACCGGGATCACGCTTTCGATGAGTGTCGTCTTACCGGCGCCACTGTACCCACAGATGCCGATCACAGGCGGCCAGAGGCCTGGCCGCGCCTCCTCCTTCCACCCGCCTGGGGAATCCGACTTCACGATCATCCTCCGATAGCGGCGAGCAGAGCGCTCCGCCGGCGTCGGTGAATACCCGGCTTCCGGGTCAGGGCCTTTTCCACCAAAGACTTGAAAAGAGCAAGTGGGTCTTCCTGCGACCCACACCTCTGAAGGGATCCTCTGGACCAGTGACCGCTTGGTCCCTCGCCCGCACTGAGACGCAGCCAGGGCCTGAGGTCGATGCCCCGCTCTTGCATCAAGCACCCCACCAGCTCTCCCTCGGCCGTCAGCCGAAGGCGACTACAGCCCTGGCAAAACGGCATCGTTTCCGGAGCGATGATGCCCAGGCGCCCGAGCGGTCGCCTGCCTCGCGAGGCCAGGAACATGCGGGCTGGTGCTCGCCCATCGTAGTCCAGCGGCTCGAACGAGAAGCAGGAACTGAGCCGGGTGAGGATCTCCTCCGCGGGCACGAACCAGCCGGGGTGTCGTAGACGAGCTGCGCCCACTGCCATGAGCTCGAGAAAGCGTGGCTCAAAGCCTCGCTCGAAGGCGTATGTCGCTATCTGCGTCAACTCCTCCTCATTCACTCCTCGCAGCACCACCGTATTGGTCTTTATCGGTACCAGGCCCGCGCGGCGGGCTTCTTCCAAGCCCAGCAGCGTTTTGACAAGTGAGCCGCCACCCATCAGTTGGCGGAAGCGCTCGGGATCCAGCGTATCCAGGCTGACATTGACCCGGCTCAGTCCGGCCTCGCCGAGACGCGCTGCCAAGCCGGCCAGTCGCTGCCCATTGGTGGTTATCGCCACCTCGACCCCCAGCGCGCTCAAGGCCCGCACCACCTCCACCACTTCGGGACGGAGCAACGGCTCCCCCCCAGTCAGCCTCACCTTCCTCAGGTCAGAATGCTCCTGGAGAAGACGCACCACTGTGACCATTTCAGCCACGCTCAGGAGTGATTTGGGCACGGTCTCATCCGCCGGCGGACGCCCGCACGTGCGCGGCGGCCGACAGTATCGGCAGTGAAGATCACACTGCGTGGTCAAAGACAGACGCAGAGCATCAACGTGCCTCACCAGGCTTCTCTCCCCTCCTTCCGGAGCAGTAAGAACGGCTAAACCTGGGCTCCGCTCTGGGGGCCCGTACTACGGAGCAGTTTGGCGATCCGCCCCAGGAGCAGGTCGAAGTCCACGGGCTTCTCGATGAACTCCTGGACGGGAAGCCAGTCGTCGTCGATATCGTCGGGACCGAAACCCAGGGGGAAGCGCGTGTTGACCGCTGTCAGCATCAGGATGGGCAGCCGGGAGAGCTGCTCAGCCTTACGGATTTCCCGGGCCAGGTCGAAGCCCGCCGAAGTATGCTCCGGAAACATCACGTCCAGAATAAGCAGGTCCGGCGCCTGGAGGCTCAGGTGTTCGACCACACCTTCGGTGTCGGCGAGCACCTCCACGGTGTGACCGGCTCGGCGAAGCACAGTGGAAGCGGCATCCGTAAAATCGGCGTCGTCATCGACGAGTACGATTCTGGCCATTGTGGTACCCCTCTCTTCTCCTTACGCCCCCCGGGCGAGCGATGTCGTCTGCGCCCGCGGAGCTGAACCCTCGAACGACGACAACCGCGCATCCTCTGCGGGGAATCTGAGGGTGACGGTTGTCCCTTTTCCCACTTCACTGTCTATGTGTATCGCTATGCGATGGAACTCGGCAATCTGCTTGACGATGGCCAGGCCCAGCCCGGTGGACATCCGGTTGTGACGGGCGGCCTCGTTGGTGCGGTAGTACTCATCGAAAATGTGAGCCACCTTCTCCGGGGGGATGCCGATGCCCTGGTCGGAAACCACCACCTGAGCCGCGCCCTCGGGGCCAGGGTGACAGCTGACCTTCACCGAACCCCCGGCAAAAGAGTAGTGCACGGCGTTGGAGATGACGTTCGCCACAAGCATCTCCAGTTGGTCCCTGACGCCCACAACCTCGACCGGCTCAAGCTCGCAGGTGATGGTGACGTTGCCCGAGGCGGCTGCGGCAACGAGTCCGTCAACCGCCCGGTGAATGAGCTGGGCGAGGTTACAACTGACCCGGGGCCGGGCTCGGGCGTCTTCCGATCTCAGGTTGGCCAGTTGGAGCATCTCTTGAACCTGGTTCGAGAGCTTGCGGCAACGGACGTCGATCTTGGCGAGCACCTCACGGGCGGGGACCAGCAACTCGCCACAGTAGCCCTTCAGAAGCAACTGCACGTTGCTCTGCATGGCGGCGAAGGGGGCTTTGAGTTCGTGGGTGGTATGCAGCATGTGCTGGGTCTTCTCTCGGCCGGAGCGTAGCAGACGCTCGTTGGCCAGGTTAAGCTGTTCGTCGCGCATGCGCACGGCAGTCGCCAGGTGGGAGACCAGGTACCAAACCACCAGCCAGATGGCCACCGCCGACCCCACGTGCACCAAGAGGCGAAGAGGAGCCGCTTCCAAATGTCGGCGAAATGCGCTCTCGGCCAGTACCGGACTCGGGCCCAGCACCCCCAGGTACTCCAGTCCCACACAGCCCACGTACAGCCCAGCGCTGAGGCCGGTGACGGCCAGGCTGGCGCGAGCCGGCAGGAAGATGCAGGCCAGGACGATGTGGAAGAGAAAGGCAAAGAGGATGTAGGTTTCCACACTCCCCACGAAATGCACCACCAGGGCGAGGACCACCAGGTCCACCACGATCTGTGTCCAGAGATTGGTGTAGAGGAGAGACTTCCTGGTTCGCCCCTGGTCGGCGTTCACCAGCCGGGCCAGTCTCAGGCCCCACCTGTAATGAAGGACATTGACCGTGGCCAGCGCCACTGCCAGTACCCAGGGCCAGCGAGAGGGGACCACGAAACCCCATGAGAGAAATCGGTCGCTGGCAAAAAGTGCCATGGCCTCCAACCCCACGAACACCGCCACCACCACCCAGCGCAGGCGGATGAACCAGAAGATGTTGGCCAGGAGCACGTCCTCGCTCAACCCGCCGGCCGCGGGCACAGCCAGCCGGGGCTGGGGTGCGCCCGAGGGCGGTGGCAGCAGGTCAAAACTTGTCGTAGAAGATGTCCCCATCTCGGAGACCTTTCTCGTTGAGGACGGCCGTAGCGGCTTCGATCATAGGTGGCGGCCCGCAGAGGAAGGCCTGGCGCCTCACTCCAGGCTTCAGGTACTTGTCCACGGAGAGATGGATGAAGCCGCTCTCCCCGTCCCAGGACTCACCGGGCTCGAGCCGGTCGGAGAGGGCGTAGACCACGGTGAAATTGGGGTGTTGTCGGGCCAGTTCCTGGAAGTTTTCCAGATAGAAGATATCCTGGGTCCCCCGGCAGCCGAAAAAGAGCCAGCACGGCCGCTCGGGCCAGCGGGCCAGCAGGCTGTGGATGAGGCACCGGGTGGGAGCCATGCCGCAGCCCCCGGACACGCAGACCAGCTCCGTCTCCGGGTCTTCGCTGAGGCGAAAGTCGCCGAAGGGGCCGGTGAGAATAACCTCGTCGCCCGGCTGCCGGGTATGCAGGTAGGTGGAGCCGATCCCGCCGGGGACCAGCCGCACCACCAACTCGATGCTGTGGGTCTGGGAGACCGGGGAGGCGATGGAGTAGGCCCGGAACACCGGCCCTTCGGGGCCGGGAGCCTGCACCTGGACGTACTGACCGGCAAGGAACTCGATCTCCGCAGGTTCTGCCAGCTCGAGACGGATCTCTTTGATGTCGTAGGTGAGGTCCCGGGTTTCGGTGACGGTGGCCTGGTAGAGACGGACGTTGAGATACTCCTCGGGCATCGCCACCACCAGGTCCTCTTTCACCTTGACCTGGCAGGCCAGCCGGAGGCCGCCGCGGATTTCCCGGCGGGTGAGGTAGGGGGTTTCGGTGGGGAGCACGGGACCTCCACCCGAACGCACGGTGACCTTGCAGAAGCCGCAGGAGCCCTTGCTGCCACAGGCCGAGGGGATGAAGATCTCAGAGTCGTAGAGGGCGGCCAGCAGCGTGCCGCCACCTTCGCTGATGAAGACGCGCTCACCGGCGTTGACCGACACCTCGCACTCGCCGTAGTTGACCAGCACCCGCTCGGCAATGAGCAGCAGCGCCGTCAGACAGAGCAGCACCCCGGCGAAAACACCTGCAGAAAGCAGAAAGCTTAGCACGTTAGCCATTCCTCACTGAATGTTGACCATACCGGCAAAGCCCATGAAGGTCATGGCCATCACCCCGGTGATGAGCATGGTGATGGCCACCCCCTGAAGGGGTTCCGGGATGTTGGAGAACCTGAGGCGCTGGCGCATCCCCGCCATCAGGACGATGGCCAGGGTCCAGCCCAGCCCCGAGCCCACGCCGTAGCCAAGGGTCTGCCAGAAGCTGTACTGGCGGATGACCATGAAGAGCGCGGCCCCCAGGATGGCGCAGTTGACGGTGATGAGTGGCAGGAAGATGCCCAGGGAGTAGTAGAGCACGGGGCTGGTGCGCTCGACGAACATCTCCACGAACTGCACGAACGCGGCGATAACGGCGATGAAGAGGATGAAGGTCAGGTGCTCCAAGCCCCAGGGGAGAAGTACGTAGTGGTAGAGCAGATAGTTGATGACGGTGGTGAAACTCATGACGAAGGTGACGGCCGCCCCCAGCCCCAGAGCGGTGTTCTGCTGCCGGGAGCAGACCAGGAAGGAGCACATGCCTAAGAAGTTGGCCAGCAGGATGTTGTTGGTGAGGATGGCGGCGAAAAAGATGACCAGGGCCGGTGTCCCGTTCATGGCCGTGGCCCTCCCGCCGGAGCGCCCGGCAGACCGCCGGGACCGGGAAGCGGCTTCCAGGCCTTCAGGATCCAGATGAGAAAGCCCAGGGTGAAAAAGGCCCCGGGGGCCAGGATGAAGAGCTGGTTGCCCTGGTAGATCTCGGGGGAGAGCACCTGCCAGCCCAGGAGGCTCCCGAAGCCCACCAGTTCCCTGAAGGTGCCGATGATGGCCAGCACCGCTGCATACCCCAGGCCGTTGGCGGCGCCGTCCACCAGGGAGTCCAAGGGGGGATTGTGCAGGGCGAAGGCCTCGGCCCGGCCCATGACGATGCAGTTGGTGATGATGAGTCCGACGTAGGCTCCCAAGCGCTGGGACATGTCCCAGTAGAAGGCCTGCAGCAACTGGTCCACGGCGATGACCGCGGTGGCGATGACGGCCATCTCCACGATCATGCGGATGCGGCGGGGAATACCCCGGCGGAGCAGCGACAGTACCACGTTGCTCACGGCCAGCACGAAGACGAGGGCTCCGCCCATCACCAGGGAGTTTGACAGGCGGTTGGTCACGGCCAGGGCCGAGCAGATGCCCAGCACCTGGACGAAGATGGGGTTGCTCCGCCAGACGCCCTCAGCCGTGATCCGGCCGACATCGCAACTGCCCAGGGCACACACGGAGCAGACGGCCGCTGAGGAAGCCTTCGCTGTGGTCGGCGCTGCTCGATCACTCATTTCCGGGTCCCTCACCAGAGTCCTTGGTGCTGGCGGAGATCTTTCCGATCACCTCGTTGAGCATGGCTTCCACCCGGGCTGAGGTCATGGTGGCCCCGGTGATGGCGTCCACTTCGTTCGGGGCCTGGACCGTGCCAGGCTTCACGATGCGGAGCCCGGGCCTACCGTCAGGGCCGATGATCGATCTGCCCACGAACTGCCGACGGAACTTCGCCGAGACGATCTCCCCACCCAGCCCGGGCGTCTCCTCCTGCTCGTAGAAAGATACCCCTCGAATGGTGCGCAGGTCCGGCTCCAGGGCCAGGAAGCCCTTGATGGGTCCCCAGAGGCCCTGGCCGGCAAAGCGCACGGCATAGGCCGCCGACGCGCCACCGGCCCCAGCGTCCGTGTCGTAGCGGTAGAGGGTCAGGTCGCCTCGGCGCTCTTCGCTAACCGCCTGCTCGTAGAGGTCCACCAGTTCTTGAGCACCGGCGCGTTTTGCCACCTCGGCCCCCAGCACCTCGAGGATGTTCCGCACCTCAGCAGCCTGGGCGTTGGCCTCACGGTAGGGGGCCGCAAACTGCCCCACCGCGGTGAGCAAGGTGGAGACCACCAGGCCCATGACCAAGGCATACAGAAGCACGTAGCGGCTACCGCTCAAGGCTCAACCTCCTGATGTGCACCTGGAAGACCACCTGGTCGATGAGTGGGGCCGAGATGTTGCCCAGGAGGATGGCGAACATCACCCCCTCCACGTAGCCGGTCAAGTTGCGAATAAGGAGCGCCGACAGGCCGATGACGACCCCGTAGACCCACTT
>CBDVDV010000078.1:0-15360 GCA_965372835.1 uncultured bacterium
CTGGCCCGTCGTCGGCGCTGGCCCACTATCTGTTTCACCTACAGCGAGCCGACCGTCTTCTACGACTTCGTCCACGACACCGCCGAGGCCGCCCGCTCGGCCGGCATCGGCAGTGTGACCATTTCCAACGGCTACCTGCTGCCCGACGCTTTGCGTCGACTGTCACACAAACTCACCGCCATGAAGGTGGACCTCAAGGCCTTCACCGAGAAGTTCTACCGGGAAGTCTGCCGGGGCACGCTGGCGCCCGTGCTCACCACCCTGAAGACGCTCAAAGAGCAGGGGATGTTCTTCGAGATCGTCGTCCTTATCGTCCCCACCCTCAACGATTCGCCTGAAGAGGTCAAGCGGATGGCCGGCTGGATCGCCTCCGACCTCCACCCCGACGTGCCCGTTCACTTCAGCCGGTTCTCGCCCATGTACAAGTTGCGCAACCTCCCACCCACGCCGCTGAGGACCCTGGAGCGGTGCGCGGCCGTGGCCGAGCGGGAAGGGCTCAACTTCGTCTACCTGGGCAACGTCCCCGGCCACAAGAAAGGAAGCACCTACTGTCCGGACTGCAAGGAACTGCTCATCCAACGCTTCGGCTACCACGTCCGCCGAAACTCGGTCACCAGCCAGGGCACCTGTCCGCACTGCGGCCGTCGCATCCCCGGTATCTGGACCCAGGAACAGGCCCTGGCGCAACCCACGGGCATCTTCAGTGAGAAGGCGTAAAGAAGCCCTCAGGCCTGGCGCAGCCGCCACGCTGAGACGCTGAGCAGCAGGAGACTGGTGCCGGCGAGCCCGGCTGCCACGTAGGAGGCGCCGGCCAACCCGACCACAGGCACCAGTACCACCCCGGTCACCAGGGCGCCCGCGCAGGCCCCGACGTGGTCGGCCCAATCCAGGCGACCAGCGGCTCGGGCCACACCTGCGCCAGTCAACTGCAGGAGATGGGCGGCCAGGGGGAAATGGGCTCCCGTCAACAGCCCACCCATCCAGACCAGGAGTCCGAACCCCATTTCCTGGGCGTGATAAGTTCCGTGGGACAGGAGGCCGAGCGCCCCCGGCAGGCTCCCCGCAAAAAGCATCAGCGCCGCGTTCACCGCCAGCATCGCCGCAAGTCCCAGGCGAGGTCGACGAGCCACCAGGCCCGTCGCCGACAGCCCGCCCACCGCCAACCCGAACATGAACACACCAATGATGAGCCCCACCTTCTCATACACGTAGCCGAAGGTGTTCTGGAAGGCGAAAACGAGTACGAGTTCGATGGCCATTGCCGCGCACCCCGTCGTAGCCACCGTCCAGGTGAGGTTGAACCGCAGCATCCGCGCCAGGTTCCCGCGCCCGAAGAGTTGGTACAGTGCGACGAGGACCGCGCCCGCCAGCAGCAGCGCCAAAGGCGCTATCGGGTTGAGTCCCCGGAGCCAGGTCAGCGCCGGGGTCAGGTGTGACCCTGAGTAGCGGTCCCAGAGCACCAGCCCGTAGAAGTAGGTGACGGGCTTCTGGTCGGTGTTGATGGGCACGTCGCTGTACCGGCTGAGGGCGTCGTTGATGAACTCGACCCATTCGGGCGGAAAAATCTGGGCGTAGAGTTCGGGCGCGAAGTACTCGCTCTGGACCCCGCTGGCGCGGTAGCGCTGAGCCAGGACCTCAGGGTCGTCGCTGACCAGACCGGGCTGGCGGGCGGCGAAGAAGTACGTTGGTCCCACCGGCGTGACCACCACCTCCGGGAAAACTTCCTTGAGGGTCCGGTAGACACTGCCGGCGTACTGGCCCACTTCCTCGCCGAGGTACCCATGCGTCTCACCCGCTCCGGTGACCAGGACTCCGTCGGGCGCCAGGATGTCGGCGACCTCTCGGCAGAACTCCAGCGTGTAGAAGCGGTTGATCATCGCCGACTGGGGGTCGGGGACGTTGACGATGACCAGGTCGTAGGGGCCCTGGGCCTGTTTCACAAAGTAGCGACCGTCGGCGTAGTGTGGCCGGAAGCGGGCGTCGGAGAAGATGCTGGCCAGGTCGGGAGCCAGGTAGGGTCGAACCAGCCCGCTCACCGCGCGGTCCAGACTCACGTAGTCGAGCCGGGCGATGGAGTGCTTCAGAAGTTCAACGGCCAGCCCTTCGATGCCGCCTCCGACCAGCAGCACCCGCTTGGGCGCCGGATGCTGGGCCATGAAGAGGTGCGCCTGCTGCGCCGCCGAGTAGGGGTCGGGGAACGTGCCCATTACCTCGCCGTTGCCGTAGATGCTGTACTGACCGGCCAGTTGCCCCAGAGCCAGGTTCTGGTACCGGGAATCGACCGTCTCGACCAGTTCGACGCCCGGCTGAAGCGACTGCCAGCGCAGTCTCCTCGTCCACCTCTCCAGGGGTGGTGCGCCGCCGACGACAACAACCACCCCCAGTGCCGCAACCCAGAGCACACGACTCGACCGCCGGCGTCTCAGCACGGCCCACGCCGCCAGCCCTATGAGCGTCACCGCCACCACAGCCGCCAGCGGAAAGGTGGCCACCCGACCGGCCAGGACCAGCGAAAACAGGCTCCCTCCGAAGAGCGCTCCCACGGCTTCGACCACGTACACCCGGCCGATGGCCGTAGAGCCCTCCGCCGGGCCCGACCGGGGCCCCCGCTCAGCCAGAAGGGCGCACGCAGGCGCGAAGGTCAACCCCAGGCAAAAACTGCCAGGCGCTCCCAGAAGCAGGCCCAGGGTAAGGAGGCTGCCCAGGGGAATCAGTTCCCCGGTGGGGACCTGCAGCAGGGCCCGGCTGGCGCGGATGAGTGTCAGTTGCGCGGGCAGGATAAAGCCCGCGGCGAAGGCGCCGGTGAGGAGCGTCGCCCCTGCCCAGCGGGGGCGACGGGCCAACCAACCACCGGTCGCGCCACCGGTGGCCGTCCCGATAAGCCAACTGGCAAATATCACACCCAGTGACAGTTCGTTCCCGAAGCACACCACCAGGAACTCGCGCACCAACAGGCTCTGGGCAATGAGCGACGAGCAGCCAAGAGCGAAGACCAGGCCCAGGAGTCGTCGTCGAGCCCACGCTTCAGGAAGGCTTCCGTCCGACAGGTTGGGTCTCCGACCTCTTCGATTCTGCTGCTCCACCACTACCGTCTTCCCCCCATTGGAGGCGCCCCGCAACAGTCAGTCTATGGGCCCTTCGCCAGACCGTCAAGCGGCCCGCGTTGGGCTCCCCGCGGGCGGGTGCCACCCGGTCGCCTCGCCGCTTCGGACCACGGAGGGGTCTGAAGACCCCTCCCTACACCTGGTTCCTCACGCTGACCTTTCGCATCCACTGTAGGAATGGGCCTTTAGGTCCATCGGCCTCCCCGCGGGCAAGGGAGCCTTGCTCCGGAAGAAAGGTGGTCTTACAATAGCGATTCGGGGCGGCGACTTCCGACCGGGTCCGGGGCGAAGGAGAACGTGATGGCCGAGGTGATCGTCTATTCCACACCCACCTGTCCCTGGTGCGCCAAGGCGAAACAGTTCCTGGACAATCACAACATCCCCCACCGCGACGTGGACGTGACCAGCGACCAGGCCGCCCTGGAGGAGATGCGGAAGATCTCGGGTCAGATGGGCGTACCCGTCATCCAGGCTGGCGAGATGGTGGTGGTGGGCTTCGACATGGCCAAGTTGCAGGAACTGGCCGCTGCCCGGCAGGGCGAAGGGGCTCAGTAGCCAACCAGCAGCCGCAGGGCCTGATCCTGGAGGCTGCGGGCGCGACCGGTCTCGGCGGATCGGCCGTTCATCAAGAAGGAGTAGGCCAGCAACTCCCCGCGCTGGCTGCGTGCGTAGCCCGAAAGCGCGCGCACGCCGGTCAGGGTCCCCGTCTTGGCGAAGACCTTCCCAGCGTACTTCGGTTCTCGAAGCCGCGAGCGCAGGCTCCCGTCCACCCCGGCCTGGGAGAGCGACTCGAGGTAAGGCTCGGCCACCGGCGAATGAGCCATCACCGCCAGCAGGTTGGTGATGCACCGGGCCGAAAGGCGGTTTTCCCGAGACATCCCCGAGCCATCCACCAGGTGGTAGCCCTCGGGGTCGAGCCCCCGCTCCTCGAGGAACGTGGTGACCGCTTCCACCCCCCGCTCGAAACTGCCTTCCCCGAGGACCTCTCGCCCCAGGGTCTTGAGAATCTGCTCGGCGTAGAAGTTCTGGCTCCGCTTGTTGGCCACCCGGACGGCCGAGAGCAACTGCGAGCGGCGCTCGATGAGGGGGGTCAGTGGCGGAACTACCTCGCCGGGCTTTACCAGCCGCACCCGGCCGCGCACCTCGATGCCCTGCTGGCGAAGCACCTGGGCCAGGACCGCCAGGAAGTACTCACCCGGCACGTCCACGGTCACGTGGCTGAGCACCTCGCCGCCGCTGTGTGGGATGGACCCTTCGATGAGGACCTGTCGGCTTCCCCGTGCCCGTTGGAAGAGCGGCTTGGGGGCAGCGCGTCCCGGGCGAGTGAGGCACCGGTTGGTGAAGGCGAGATAATCGGTAGGCGGGTTGAGTCGCAGGCGTGCGGGCTTTCCCGGGCTGGTGGGCGAGAGGAAGAAGTCCACGCAGTTGTCGTTCAGGCTCAGGCTGCCGACGGGCGCTTCGTACCAGTAGGCCTCCTGGCCCTTCGGCCAGGTGGGGTGGCGGTACTGACGGTCGAAGAAGCGGTCGTCGCCGATGAGGTCGCCGGCTATCACCCGCAGGCCGCGCCGGCGGAGTTCCCGGGCCCACTGCTTGAAGACCGCGGTGGCGTCACCGTCGAGGAAACGCCTGGAGATGTTCGGATCACCTCCTCCGACCACCACCAGGTCACCACTGAGGACGCCCCCAGACCCTATGGGGCCGGTGGCCCCTACCCGGGTTCGAAACTCGTAGCCCTCACCCAGGTGATATAGGGCAGCGGCGGTGGTGGCCAGTTTGACGTTGCTGGCCGGGATGAGCACTTCGTCGGCGTGGTAACTGTACAGAACCCGTCCTTTGGTGACGGAAAGAACCCGCAGGCTCATGTTGACGCCTTGCAGAGCGCGGTCGGAGAAGATGTGGTCCAGTTGCTGTCGAAGTGTGGTTTCCGACCGCTGCGATTCGTCGGCAGATGTCCAGCCCAGGCTCGAGACGACGAGCACCAGGGCTGCCAGCAACAGCGGGGCGAAACCCCGCGACGGGTCCCGGCTTCGGTGTGGCTCTCTCGCACTCATCCTGCCACGTCGTCCCAGTGGCTGCGCAGGACCTCCAGAGCCCGGGGGAGTTCGCTCTCAAAATCCTGCCAGCGACATTCCACGGAAATGCGACCTCCGTAGCCCGCTTCAGAGAGGGCGCCAAAGAAGGGCCGAAAGTCGTAGCCGACGGCTCCGGGAGCGGTACGGTCGGGCGGCTCGGCGAGGTGTACGTGGATAAGTCTGCCCCCAGCGCGCTGCAGGACGTCGTAGGACTCACCCTCGGCGGCCATGTGGTAGAGGTCGGCCAGGACGTGGACGCCCGGGTGCTTCACGGAGAGGGCCAGGTCGAGGCCTTCGGCCACCGTGTTGATGGTGTTGGTCTCGGCCTGGCTAAGGGGCTCGATGGCGATCTGGAGCCCGGCCTGCTGCGCTGCGTCACCGGCCAGGCGAAGGAAATGCTCCAACTGGTTTCGGGTCTCGCCTTCGGGAAAGTCGTCAGGTCGTCGGCGGGCGCCCCCGCTGCCAAAGACGATGATGCGTCCACCCAGCGCGCTCACCCGCTCACACGCCGACGTGACATACTGTTCGACCTTTTCCCACTCCACCTGCGGGCCGACCAGGTTGAGGCCGCCCGGGACGAAGAGGTTGAAGGCCTCGGGGGCGATAGGCGCGCCGGCGAGTAGTTGACGGGCCTCCTCGAACTTCTCCGGACCGTCGACTGGCGCGACACTACCACGGAGTCCAGGCTCGATGTAGTCGTAGCCCGCCTTGGCCACGGCCGTCAACCAGTCCAGGCCGCCACAACACCCAAACCGCACCCTCTACTCCTTTCCTCCGCCCGCGGGTCGCTGCGCGCTCAGACGTAGGCCTTCAGGAATGCTAAGTCGTCGGTCAACTTCTCCAGTGTGGGCTGCTCTGTAAAGAAATCTTCAATGGAGAGATACCCGTCGTAACCAACCTTCTTGAGGTCATCGATGACTTCCCGCCAGTTGACCATCCCGCCTCGCAGCGTCGCCGAAGTCGGTTTCCAAAGCAGGTTCCCGTCCGGCTCGCCCTTGACGATCTGCCACTTGGCGTTCTTGACGTGGACGTGAGCCAGGTAGGGACCCAGCAGTTCAAGTCCTAAGAGCCAGCGCTCCATCCCTTCGTAAATCATGTTGCCGGGGTCGAAGATGATGCCCACGGCCTTGGGGTCGAAGTTGCTGGCGATGCGATAGGCCGCCGACGCCGAGGGGATGATGTTTCGCATGTGGATTTCAAAGAGCATCTTGAGACCCACGTCCAGGCACAGTTCCTCCACTTCCTTCAGTTCTTCCACTGTCCGCTTGCACAACTCGACATAGTTGACCGAGCCGTCGAACCAGGGGGGCATAAGGCGAAACGTGGGCGCGCCCATCTTCTTGGCACCCTCGGCCACCCGCTTGATCTCGTCCAGGTCCCCGGGGCCGAGGTAGGTGGCCAGGTTGGCGATCTCGAGTCCGGCGTCCTCGGTGATCGTGCGCACCTCGTCGGCCTCGTCCACAATCTTGGCCGGTTCGATGTGCCGACCGCTTTCGTGCACCCGCCACTCCACACCGTCGTAGCCCAACTCGACCAGGTGCTTCGCCACCTCGTGCCGGTCGAACTCCTGCATGATCACCGTGAAAACGCTGACTTTCATAGCCTGCTCCTCGTCGAGCGCGGTACCTATTTCCCTCGTCGGCTCCTGGTCAACTTGGCGTACTTCAATATCAGAACCCGGGTGGTGCCGTCAATAAAACGCACGGTGGCCTTGCCACCGTCTTCGTCCGGCTCCGCCTCCATAATCTGCCCGCGCCCGAAGGCCGGGTGCTCCACCCACTCACCGGGCTGGGGCCCGTCGCCAGTGCGTTTCTTTCGGGCCCGCTTGGCAGGCGTGCGCCGACGGGGTCGGCGGAACTCCAGCACCTCATCGGCTAAGTCGACCGTCTCGACGTGCTCCTCGGGCAGTTCTTCCAGAAACCGGGAGGGCAGTTTGGCCTCCTCCCGGCCGTACTGACGACGGAAGTGAGCGTAGGTGAGGGTGGCCGACTTTCGCGCCCGGGTGATGCCCACGTACAGCAATCGGCGCTCTTCCTCCAACTCCCCCTCGTCGTCGTCCTCGCCGACCAGGGGGAGCAGCCCTTCTTCCAGCCCGGCGATAAAGACGTGGTCGAACTCCAGCCCCTTGGCTGCGTGCAGCGTCATCAGTTTCACCGTATCAGTTCGGCTGTCCAGCCCGTCCTGGTCGCTGGCCAGGGCTGCTTCCTCGAGGAACCCTCGCAGGCCCTCAGACGCCGGGCGCTCATCGTAGGACGTCGCGGCACCTAACAGTTCACCTACGTTGGCCAGCCGCTCGTCGGCATCGTCGAAACGATTTCGGAGGTGCTCTTCATACTTGACGGTGTCGACAATGTGCTCAAGCAAACTGGCCACGGACTCGCCGGCCTCGTGCCTCTGGCGAAGGTCCTCGACCAGGGCGCGGAACCGGCCCAGGGCCTCCCTGGCTTTCTTGCTCACCCGGGGTATCTGGTCGATGTTGTCCGAGGCGCCGAAGAGCGAACGGGCCTCACGACGAGCCAGGTCCCGGAGCCTCCCGACCGTCGTCTGGCCCAGGCCCTTGGGGGGCGCGTCCAGGCAGCGGACGAAGGCTAAGTCGTCGTTGGGATTGAGCGCCAGCATCAAGTAGGCGAGCAGGTCCTTCACCTCCCTTCGACCGAAGAACTCGATGCCGGCCACCACCTGGTAGGGGACACCCTCCCGGCCGAAGCCCATCTCCAGCGCCCGGCTCATCACGTTGGTCCGGTAGAAGACGGCGATCTCGCCGGCTGGGGTCCCTTGGCGAATGAGGTTGTGGGCGCGCTCGGCGGCGGCCTGGGCTTCCTGGGTCTCGTCCATACAGGCGACCACGACAAGTTTGTTGCCCGCTTCGTGGTCGGTGAACAGTGGGCGGTCGAAGCGCTGGACGTTGTGGGAAACCAGTTCGCCGGCAGTGGACAGGATGCGCTGGGTGGAGCGGTAGTTCCGCCCCAGCATCACCACCGTGCAATCCGGGTAGTCCTCGGGGAACCGGAGGATGTTGCCCAGGCGGGCGCCCCGCCAGCCGTAGATGGACTGGTCCGGGTCGCCGGTGACGCAGATGTTCTTGCCCGCGGAGGCCAGGAGCCGAGCCAGTTCGTACTGGGCCAGGTTGGTGTCCTGGTACTCGTCCACCAACAGGTAGTGGAAGCGGTCGTGGAGTTGGGCCCGGGCCTCGTCGCTTTGGCGCAGCAGTTGGACCATTCGGCACAGGAGGTCGTCAAAGTCCAGGGCCGAGTGCAAACCGAGCAACTTCTGGTAGTGCTCGTAGATGCTGGCCAGGCTCTGGCTGTAGTCGTCCGCGGCGCCTTCGCGGAACTCCTGGGCCGTAACCAGGTCGGCCTTGGCTCGGCCGATGGCCTCGGCCAGCAGCCCGGGCGGCCACTCGGCCAGGTCCAGGGCCAGTTCTTTGACCACCTGACGCAGCAGCCGACGCTGGTCGGCGGTGTCGTAGATGGTGTACTCCTCGGGGACGCCGATGTAGGTGCCCAGTCGGCGGAGCCAGCGAGCGGCGAACGCATGGAAGGTGGACACCCACACCCGGGTCGGTCCGACCAGGTCGATGACCCGCCCACGCATCTCCTCAGCAGCCTTGTTGGTGAAGGTGACGGCGAGGACGTTGTACGGGTTAACGCCCTGGGTGAGAAGGTAGGCCACGCGGCGGGTGATGACCCGGGTCTTGCCGCTGCCCGGCCCGGCCACCACCAGCACCGGTCCCTCTGTCGTGGTGACGGCCTGCTGCTGCTCAGCAGTGAGGCCGGCGAGAATCGCTTCGGTATTCACGACGTATGTTCCTTCCCAGGGACCTCACTATACGGTAGGGGAGGGGGCCTGCCAAGGCTGTTCGTGGCCGGGGCAGTGACCTTGCGCCCCGGTTGCGGGGGCGGTATAGTGGCCGAGAGAGGTGTCACTTGGTCGGGAGGGTGAGATGGCCGTCGTCGGCATCGGTGTCGACATCGTGGAGGTGGAGCGGGTGGCCGAGGTCATCGCTCAGCACGGCGACCGTTTTCTCACCCGCGTCTTCACCCCGCGGGAGGTGGCCTACTGCCGGAGTCGGAAGCGAAAGAATGAGCACTTCGCCGCTCGCTGGGCAGCTAAGGAGGCCGCGGTCAAGGCCCTGCGTGCCGCCTTCGAAGGCGCGGTCAGTTGGCGGGACGTCGAGGTGCTCACCGGCGAGATGGGTGAACCGACGTTGAAACTGCGTGGCGGAGCCGCCCTGCTGGCCAAGAAGCAGGGCATCGAGCGACTGCACCTGACCATCAGTCACGTGACGGCGTTGGCCGTGGCCTGCGTGGTGGCCGAGACGGGATAGGTGGGGAGGGACCGTGTTCTCGGGCATTATCAAGCACCTGGGTCGGGTCACCGACGTGAGCCAACGGGGGGGCGTCACCGTGCTGACTCTTTCGGTCGCGCCTCCCTTCGAAGATGTGGCTGCGGGGGAGAGCATCGCCGTGGACGGGGTGTGCCTGACCGTGACCCGGGCTGCGGGCGATGAGGTGAGTTTTGACGTGGTTTCCGAGACGCTCTCCCGAACGACCCTGGGCCGCCGACGGCCCGGCGACCTGGTAAACCTGGAGCGCTCGCTCCGACTGGGGGAGTTGGTAGGCGGGCACCTCATTCTCGGGCACGTCGATGGGGTCGGGCGGATCAGCAGACTTCGTCCCGTCGGCGGGCAGGTGGAGTTGGCCGTCGAGGTGAGTAGCGAACTCACCGGGCAGATGCTTGCCAAGGGGTCAGTGGCGGTGGACGGCATCAGTCTGACGCTGGTCGCGGTGGGGGCGAAGGAGTTCACGGTCGCCCTCATCCCCTATACGCTGGAGCATACCGGCCTGGGCCGCAAGCGCGTGGGCGACGCGGTGAACATCGAGACCGACTACCTGGGCAAATGGGTGGTGCGGGCGCTGGCTGAGCGCGGGGCCGGAGAGGTGACCGGGAAACTGCTCGAGCGGACTGGCTTTGCGGGGCCTGCGGGTGAGGCCGGGGGAGGTTGAGGCCGACTTCGCCATAGTAGCCTCGGCTACGACGGCTGAACCCGTCGGCCGAGCGAGAGAGGGGTGCGGGGATGGCTGGCGAGGGCGGTGACCGGTCGTCCGACTCGTATCAGACGAACGACGGGCCTCCGCGCATCCATCTGCTGGCCAAGGCGGTCGCCGAGAAGATCGCCGCCGGTGAGGTCATCGAGCGGCCGGCCTCGGTGGTGAAGGAACTCCTGGAAAACGCCCTCGACGCCGACGCCTCCCACATCACCATCGACTTGGAGAACGCGGGCAAAAAACTCATCCGCGTCAGTGACGACGGCGTGGGCATCCACCCCCAGGACCTGAAACTGGCCGTACTCAGCCACGCCACCAGCAAACTGAGCGGTGACGAAGAACTCCTGGCTATCGCCACCCTGGGCTTTCGGGGTGAGGCCCTGAGTTCCATGGCTGCAGTCGGCCACCTGCTGCTGACCTCCTGCCCGCGGGGGCAGGTGGGCATGGGCGCGCGGGTGCAGGCTGACGGTGGTGTGGTGGGCGCGCCCCTGCCCACCGGTGCGCCCGAAGGCACGGTGGTCGAAGTCCGCGACCTCTTCTTCAACGTCCCGGCCCGACTCAAGTTCCTCAAGAGTGAGCCCACCGAGTGGAACCACATCAACAAGGCGGTCACCCGCCTGGCCCTGGCTCACCCCGGCGTCCATTTCGTCCTGACCCACAATCGACGAAAGTCTCTGGAACTGCCCGCGGCGCGGGACGTGCGCGCCCGCATCGGCGCCCTCTTCAGTCCGGAACTGGCCTTGGCCTGCCTAGAGGTGCAGCAAGAACACGCCTACCTGAGGTTGGAGGCCTACCTGGCGCCGCCCGACTTCGCCCGGGCCTCCAGTGGAATGCAGTACATCTACGTCAATGGCCGTTGGGTGGATGATCGTCTGTTACGGCACGCCTTGACCGACCTCTATCGGGGCGTCCTCCCTGTCCGCCGCTACCCCGTAGGCTTTCTCTTCCTCCACCTCGGCCCCGGGGAGGTGGACGTGAACGTCCACCCGGCCAAACTCCACGTCCGCTTCCGTCGACCACAGCGGGTCTACAGTCTGGTCCGCTCCCTGTTGGGTCAGGCCCTTCGGCAGGCCCCCTGGGAAGTCACGGTGACGACGTCAGCGGCGCCGCCTGCGGCGGTCCCCGGTGGGTCGGCGGAGCCTACGCCCCGGGAGCGCATCCGCCAGGCCGTGGGTGAGTTCCTGGTCGGCCGGCGACCCGAATCGCCGGGCGGATTGCTCCCGGAGCGGGCGGTTCCGACTTCTGGGCCGCGTGGCAAGGGTCGGCCCGTGGTCGCCGAGCGGCCGCGCCGGGCCATGCAGGTTCACGGCTCCTACATCTTGGAGGAAACCGACGCCGGCTTCCGCATCATCGACCAGCACGCGCTCCACGAGCGCATCCTGTACGAGGAACTGAAAGCCCGGCTGGCCGAGGCCCGGGTCGAACGCCAGCACCTGTTGGTTCCCCGGGTCGTGGAGGTGAGTCGGCAGGAAATGGCGCGTTTTCAGGAGTACCGGGGCCTGTTCGAGCAGGCGGGGCTGGCGGTGCGTCCTTTCGGTCCGACGGCGCTGGCCGTCTATGCGTACCCGGCGCTCCTGGGTCGGGCCGACCCGGAGGAACTGGTGCGCGGCCTACTGGGTGATTTGGAGGAGGTGGGCCGGGCGCGTGAAACCGAAGCGCAGTTGGACGAGTTCCTGCACCGGCTGGCGTGTCACGGCGCGGTGAAGGCCGGGACGACTCTTTCCACCGAGGAGGTGGAGGCGCTGCTGGCCCAGCGGAGTCACCTGGACCACGAGTACCGCTGCCCCCACGGCCGGCCCACGGCCCTGGTCTTCACCCTGGAGGAGTTGGAGAAGCGTTTTGGTCGGCGATGAGGATGGCGCAGCGGCCCGGGTGTGCAGCGTGAGGAGAGAGCAGCGATGGCGACCACAGCGGAGCGATTTAGAGGCTGTTTGCTGGGGCTGGCGCTGGGGGACGCTTTGGGAGCCCCGTACGAGTTCTTTGATCCTCGGGACATCCCTGAGACTGACCGACTGGTAAGTCGATTCGGCCGGGTGATGGACCTTCCCGTGGGCACGGTCACCGACGACACCCAGATGGCCCTGGCCCTGGCCCGCTCACTGGTGGAGCGTGGCCGACTCGATGGTGAAGACGTGGCCCGGAGGTTCGCTGAACTCTGGCAGCAGGGGGTGGTCATCGGACCGGGTCTGGCCTGTAGCGAGGCCGTGGGTCGAATCTTAGGCGGGGTGGACTGGCACAGAGCCGGCTGCCCGGAAGGTCGGGCCGGAAACGGCACAGCCATGCGGGTGGCCCCGGTGGGGCTTTTCCGCTTCGCCAGTCCCGAGGCCCTCCTCAAGGACGCGCGCACCCAGAGCATCATCACCCACACCGACCGGCGGGCCGTGGCCGGCGCCGTCGTCGTCGCCCGCGCGGTGAGCCTGTGCGTGGCGGCCGAGGAGGTGGACGCGCAGGCCTTCGTGGACGAGTTGGCCCGTGTCGCCGACGTCGATTGTCCCGAGTTTGCCGAGTACGTCAGGCGTCTGCCCGAGTGGCTTGGAGTACCGGAGGAGGAGGCGAGCCTGGAGATCGCTCGCGCCGGCCAGCCCACCTTCGTCGACCGGGTCATAACCCCCTTCGTCGTCCCCACGGTCTTGGCGAGCCTGTATGCGTTCCTGCGCACACCCGGGGATTTCCAGGAGAGTGTAGCATACGTCATCCGCCTGGGCGGCGACACGGACACGACGGCGGCCATCACCGGGGCCATCAGTGGGAGCCTCAACGGCGAGTCCGCGCTTCCCCCACGCCTGCTCCCTCATCTGCGCGAGGGCCGGCGCCAACCCCACCTCGTCGAAGGGCTCTGTCACCTGGCTGACGAGCTCTACCGGCTGGCGATGGGGGGCTACGACGGCTGAAAGCGCTGGCGGTCGAGTATCAGTTGTCTCGGACGAACCTGGGTTTCCTTTTGCGTTGACAGCGGTGGGTGCGCGGCTATGCTACCAGCCTGGAGTTGACACCTGAAGTAAGGGCGAAGGGGGCCGGCGATGAGCAGGCGACGAAAGGTCACCCTCGGGGTTATCGGCTGTGGTGACGTGGCACTGAGGATCTACCTGCCCCGCCTCGTGGAGATGCCCGGGGTGGAGTTGGTAGCGGTCTGTGACAACGTGGCCGGACGTGCCGAGCGTGCCCGGGCCCAGTTCGGTGTCCCCGAGGCCTACGGCGACGCTGAGGAGATGTTGGCCAAGAGCGATGTCGAAGCCGTGGCCATCCTCACCAGCGCCAACTCACACGCGCCCCTTTGCCTGGCGGCGCTCCAGGCGGGAAAGCACGTCTATACGGAGAAGCCCCTGGCCACCGATGTCGCGACAGCCACGCGCATCATCCGGTTGGCCAAGGTCCGAAAGCGGAAACTGGTCGCTGCGCCGACGGTGATGCTGAGCCGACCCAACCAGCACATCAAGCACCTGCTGCGCACCGGGCTCATCGGCAGGCTGGGGTTCTGTCGGGCGCACGGTTCCCATGGCGGCGCCGGCGCCCACGGCCACATCTACGACCCCACGTGGTACTACAAGGCTGAGGAGGGTGGGGGACCCCTCTACGACGTCACCGTATACACGCTCCATGCGCTGACGGGTATCCTGGGGCCGGCGAAGCGGGTCACGGCGCTGTCGGGCTGCTCCCAGCCCAGGCGCCCTATTGCCTACACGGACGACGATGGCGTTTGGCGGGAGAAGACGGAGCGATACACGGCCGATGACAACACCCAGTTGCTGCTGGATTGGGGCAACGCCACCTTCGCCGCCGTGGACGGCACTCACTGCATGGTGGCTTCACGGGGTCCGCGGATGGAGTTCTACGGGAGCGCGGGCGTCATCAATCTGTACGGCCGCCGTCAGGCGCCCCTGGAGATGTACTGCCAGCGCGCTGACCTGGGCCTCCAGGGCTGGGTGAGCGCGGAGACGCCGCGGAGCGTTCCCGGGGTTGACAACTGGGGCCTGACCGATGGTGTGGCCCACCTGGTCGACTGCATCCGAAGCCGACGGAAGCCTGTGCCGACTGGGGAACACGCCCGCCACGTCATCGAACTCATTGTCGCCGCCTACCGCGCCGCGCGCACCGGCAGAACCCAGCGCTTGCGGACGACCTTCTGATCCGTGACGGGAGGCGGACGGTTGGATCTGCGACCTCTTCGATTGTCCAGCCGGTGGGTTACCATACTGCTTGTCACCAGTGTGTCTCTTTGGATGGGAGTGAGCGAGGCGATGAGCGCAGAACCAAAAGTGTCGCGGAGTGAGCACAGCCAGGTCATCACGACCGCAGACGAGACCTACGAGGTGGAGGTGGGAGGCCGCCGCGACCCCACCCCCGTGGCCATCATCATCGAGAACGTGGGGGAAACACCCGTCGTCAACCCCAGACTCACTGTCAAGGGCCGGGGCGACTGGTACAGCCGGGAGGCCATGGCCGCCGAGGTGACCCGGGGCTGTGAGACCGACGAGGAGAAGGCCTTCGCCCTCTGGCTCTTTTTCCGCCATACCCGCTACCAGATGGGCAACGGCGACCCCTCGACGCTGCAGCCGGTGCGATATCTGAATGTCTACGGGTACGGTATCTGCGGTCACACCGCTGCCGCGTTCGTCTCGCTGTGCGAGGCGGCGGGGCTGCGAGCGAGGGTGTGGGAGATCTGGCACCACACCGTTTCGGAGGTCTTCTACAACGGCGGCTGGCACATGCTCGACGCCAACGCCAAGTACTTCTACCCGACCTGGGACAACCGGTCCGTCGCTTCGATAGAGCAGTTGGAACGGGACCCGAGTCTGGTCCGCCGGTGTTTCTCCCCCGGTGGACGGCCCCGTCTTTCCTTGGCTCAGTTGTACGCCACCACGCTGGACAACTACATCGAGCACGGCTACGACCACGAGATGTACCTGGACTATACCATGGCTATTACCCTTCGGCCGGGAGAAAGAATCGTCCGCTGGTGGGAGCCCAAGGGGAACTTCTACGGCCAGGGCTGGCGGCGGACCCCGCGCAGGTACGCCAACGGACAGATCGTCTATAAGCCGGACCTTGCGGGTGAGGCGTTCCTGCGGACTATCACGGCCCGGGGCGAGAGCAGGGAAGGCTGTCCCAATCCCTTCAACATGACCACCGTAGCCG